>JAHIWI010000103.1 GCA_018816185.1 Bacillota bacterium | reverse complement strand
ATGATCAATGAATCCATTCAAGGAATGACGATTATTCAAGCATTTCGACGTGAAGAACAAATGCAAGAAGAGTTCGAAGTTATGAACCGTGAACACTACAAATATCAGAATAAGTTATTGTATTTGGACGCAGGAACTTCTCACAATTTAGTAGGGGCAATCCGTTCCATCACGTTTGTCTTATTCATCTGGTATTTTGGTGGTGCTTCATTGACAGCAACAACAGCTATTTCAGTAGGGGTTTTATATGCGTTTGTAGATTATATAACGCGATTATTCCATCCAGTTACTGGAGTGGTGAATCAGTTAGCTAAATTAGAACAGGCGCTTGTAGCTGCCGAACGTGTCTTCCGATTAATGGATCGACCTGGTGAAGATGTAAGCGATGAAAAGGTTGATAGGTATGAAGGGAATGTACGTTTTGAGAACGTCTGGTTCGCGTATAAAGAAGAAGAGTATGTCTTAAAAGACATTTCTTTTGAAGCGAAAAAAGGCGAGACGGTTGCGCTAGTTGGACATACAGGTTCAGGTAAAAGCTCGATTATGAATTTACTGTTCAGGTTCTATGATGTTTCTAAAGGTGCCATCACCATCGATGGCATGAATATTCAAGACTTATCTCGTCAAACAGTTCGTGATCATATGG
The DNA here is from genome assembly GCA_018816185.1 of Bacillota bacterium. Taxonomy (GTDB): domain Bacteria; phylum Bacillota; class Bacilli; order Bacillales_A; family Planococcaceae; genus Paenisporosarcina. Next base: position 6,505 of record JAHIWI010000103.1, on the reverse strand, counting down.
GTATTGTTTTACAAGATCCTTATTTATTCACAGGAACGATTGAAACAAATGTGAGTTTAGGCGATGCAAGAATTTCTCGTGAAAAAGTGCAAGCTTCTCTAGACGCAGTTGGAGGGGACCGAGTATTAAAGCATTTACCAAAAGGAATTGATGAGCCTGTAATTGAAAAAGGAAGTACGTTATCTTCTGGACAACGACAACTCATTTCATTTGCCCGCGCTTTAGCATTTGACCCAGCGATTCTGATCTTAGATGAAGCTACATCGAATATCGATACCGAAACGGAAGAAATTATTCAACACGCGATGGATGTTTTGAAAAAAGGACGAACAACATTCATTATTGCTCATCGACTTTCTACTATTAAAAATGCAGACCGAATATTAGTGTTAGATCGAGGAGAAATTGTTGAACAAGGTACACACGATGAATTATTAACTTTAGGAGGACGTTACGAACAAATGTATCGTCTTCAATCTGGCGTATCTCTTAATCCTCAAGTGGGTTAAGGGATATTCCCTTTTTAATAAAGAATATCTTTGTACAAAATAGCATATCAGTCTCGTAGCCTAATTAGTGATTCTAGTAATCAGAGCTTCCGCATCTGTTCTTGCCTCACAGGTGATAACCTAGAAATCGTTTTAGCATTAATTATTGCAAGTTACTAGTGAAAGCTTTATATTTAGAGAATCGAAACACGGAAGACTGGAGTGAGAGTTGTGCAATATGATAAAGATGTAATTAATCGTTTGAAAAGATTAGAGGGACAGGTTCGTGGAGTGATTAAAATGATGGAAGAGGGAAAAGATTGTCGCCAGGTAGTCACTCAACTATCAGCTGTACGTTCTGCTTCTGACCGATCAATTGGACTAGTCGTTGCAAAGAACTTACAACAATGTATCATTGAATCGAATGAAACTGGCAAGTCTGCCGAAGATGCTATTCAAGAAGCAGTTCAAATGCTTGTGAAAAGCCGTTAATTAATAATTAAACAACAGGGGTGCAATTTTGCACACCCTGTTTATTTTTGTACTGATAAGTATAAGCTAACGGATTCCATATCGAAGAAAAGACACAGCTTGCACCATTCTCGGCGCAAACTGTGTCTTTTCTAATTTCTTGCATTAATCGTACACGTGGAAAAGCATTAATTCATGAATCATTTTCTTAACTGTTTCTTCATCAGGAGGATGAGAACCTTTCCACTCGATTTTGCCATCAGGGTGGTAGTCGCCATTATAGCGAGATTGTTTATAAAAAAATGAAAACGTCCAGCCGGGTAGTTGCTTGTTTTCAAACATGGGTTTAAAGCTAAAGTGTTGTAACATGAGGAACTCCTTTCATAGTGTCACTTTTCGTCGCATAAGTTGTCTTAAAGACAAAAGGAGTGACAATGTGTTTACTGAGCAATTAAAACAAGCCATCGAAGGTGAGTATAGAGATTATTATGTTTATAAACATATGCTCACATTAACGGATGATGCCTTTTTCAAATCCTTTATAAAACATATTATAGAGGATGAAAAAAGTCATTATGAAATGTTTCAACAACTCTATTATATGCTGACAGGAGAGTTTGTTCAAAACCCTTCTAAGCCGAAGCACCCCACTAGCTTTAAAAAAGCAGTAAAAGATGCGCTCGTAGATGAATTAGAAGGCGTCGAATTATATAAAGAAATGTTGCTTACAAGCCCTATTCCTCAAGGACATGATCCATTATTTATTGCCATGAATGATGAAATGGAACATGCGATTCGACTTTCAACTATATATAACTCGATTTAAGTTCATGTCTTCTCATTTTTAATCGAGCTGCCTTCTTGTTATAATGGAAGGTAGCTTGAAAGAAAAAGGTGAAGACATTGAATTTTTTATGGACAATCGTATTTATGGCACTCATAGGTGCTTTAATTGGTGGATATACAAATCACTTAGCAATCAAAATGTTATTTCGTCCGCATGAAGCCAAATATATTGGCAACTGGAAAGTCCCTTTTACACCAGGATTAATTCCAAAAAGACGAGATGAATTAGCAAAACAATTAGGCAGAACGGTAGTAGAACATTTACTGACTCCAGACACATTTAAACGCCGCTTTTTCTCTCAAGAGATGAGTCGAAAAGCAGAAATTTGGATTCAAAGTCAGATTACAAAACAGGTGTTTGAATCTGACGTTACCATTCAACAATGGATGCAAAAAGCCGGTATTGAGCAAATACCTAATCGAGTAGAAGCAAAAATTGATGACATTTTAGATAAGCAAATCAGAAGCATGGAAATGCGTTTTGCTACGAAATCAATTCGTGAATTGGCACCTGAACAGTGGATGGAAAAAGCAAATGAGCAAATTCCAGAAATTGTAGAGTACATGTTAAATAAAGGCGAATCCTTTTTTGAATCAGAAGAAGGAAGACAAACGATTAAACGACTGGTTGATGACTTCCTTTCTTCTAAAGGCACATTAGGAAACATGATCCAAATGTTTATGGGAGAGTCGTCCACTATAGTCGACAAAGTCCAACCTGAAATTCAAAAATTCCTAAGAGCACCAGGAACATTTGAATTAATAGCCAATATCATTCGCGGGGAATGGGAAAAGTTAAAGGATCGACCTCTCCAAGAATTAATTGGTGGCTTCGATTGGCAGCCCATCTTATCAACCGTAAAGACGTATGTTAAACAAGAGCTAGCAGTTGAAAAACGACTGGATGCTACGTTACAATCATATTGGCCAGACGGTGCAAACTGGACAGCACTTAACTTCACGCCGAAGTTAACGAATTTTGCTTTCCTTCAAGGAGAACAAAAGCTCGAAGAAATGATACACCGCTTAAAATTAGAAGATATGGTTAAAGAACAGGTGGATTCATTCCCAGTGCAACGTTTAGAAGAGTTAGTTCTTGGTATTTCAAAGAAAGAATTTAAAATGATAACGGTCCTTGGAGCAGTTCTTGGAGGTTTTATCGGAATTATTCAAGGTCTTATCGTCTACTTTATGAATATGATATAGGAGTGATTTTTAATGACTGTAAACATTTATGATGACATCAACCGATTAGAAACTTCTTTTAGAAAAACAAATGAATATGCCGCGATACAACAAGCTGTTGCTGAAGTGAAATCAGATGAACAAGCTTTGGCACTATTTAAAAGCTTTAGAGATCTGCAGATGACATTACAACAAAAACAAATGGCTGGAGAAGAAATTTCAGGAGAAGAACTTGAGTATGCACAAAAAACAGCGCAACTGGCTCAAGCAAATCCTAAAATTGAAAAGATGCTACAAGCTGAAATGGGCTTAAGCGGTTTAATCGAAGAAGTGAATCGAGTTTTAATGAAACCAGTGCAATCTTTATATGAAGGAATGTAAAACCGGCTGATGCCGGTTTTTCTTTTTGCTTTTTTACAAGAATAACAACACTCATTTCATTTTTTAAAAAAATTAGAAGTAAAGTGTTCATTTTAGGGTATAAGAAACAAGTATTCAAATGAAAGGGGGGAGAACATGATCTTATTTACGTTTTTACTGACATGTGGACTTATCGCTGTACATATTTTATCTAAAAGACTAGATTTTCTAAGGTTTTCTCCTCGACACGTGTTTCTATCTTTTTCTTCAGGTGTTGCAGTTTCTTATGTATTTGTTCATTTATTGCCTGAATTAAATGAATATCAAAAAGAGCTTGAAGATACCGTTCAGTCAAATTTTTGGATGGTAATGGAAGATCATATTTATATTGTCGCAATGATTGGACTTGCTATTTTCTATGGGTTAGAAGTAATGGTTAGGAAAAAAGAAGAGTTGGATGAAAAAGAGGGCGGAGAGAAAGAGTCCTTGCAAAGATTTCAAATTCATATGGCTTCTTTCTTTTTTTACAATGCAGTGATTGGATATCTGATGGTTCGCGGTGAATATGAAGGCGTAACCGGTACTCTTTTGTTTTTTGTTGCTATGAGTGTCCATTTCATTACGAATGATTGGAGTTTAAGAGAATCTCATAAAGAAGAATATGATCGATTTGGAAGATGGTTACTAGCGGTAGCTATTTTCGTAGGTTGGAGTGTTGGGGCTTTTATTGAAATAAAAGATGTTGTGGTTTCACTTCTTACTGCTTTTTTAGCGGGAGGAATTATATTGAATGTAATGAAGGATGAATTACCTGAAGAGCAAAAAAGTAATTTGCCCGCATTTTTAATCGGAATTTTAAGTTATACGTTACTATTGGTGTTTTTACATTAAGTACAAAGTTCAAATTACGTTAACCCATGAAAGAAGACCGAGCGTCCACCATATGAGTGGAGGTTCGGTCTTTCTTAAGAACAACAAAAAACAGACTCTACAAGTAGAGTCTGTTTGAAAGGTTAAATTATGCTTTTTGAACGTTTGAAGCTTGAGCTCCACGAGCGCCTTGCTCAACGTCGAAAGTAACTTTTTGACCTTCGTCTAAAGATTTGAAACCTTCACTTTGGATTGCTGAGAAATGTACGAATACATCGTCCCCATTTTCACGCTCGATAAAACCAAAACCTTTTTCTGCATTAAACCATTTTACTGTACCTTGTTCCATTTTTGTTGCCTCCTAGTGTGAAATTCACACAATGTAATACTATCCCTGCCCAAAGTGATCATTAAGACGATAAGTTTGAAACGTATACAAATCTTTTACACCGACAAAAATAATTCTTCTTAAGAATAACATGGAAGTTTCAAATAAGCAAATGAAAAGATTAAGTAAAGAAAATTTTTTTCTGCTTTCAAAGATTTACTTTGTACTCATTACTCATTATAGAGAGACAACAATCATTGGAAACTGTATTTATACTTCATTTTACGAAAGAATAATCCATTTTATTATGTTTAAAAAATTTCCATAGGTGATATACTAAACTAGCGGTTCTCATAAAGAGAACAATTTATTCATATAGGAGTTTTATTATGTACTGTCTTGCTAAAGCGCAATTTAATTATTATGTTTACGGAGAATCAACGAAAGTAAAAACATTCTTGGAAGGAAATTATAATATTGAATGGAATTTGCAATTCTTCCCATCCAAAAGTTCTCTTTTAAAAGATGTGAAAACAATCAATGATGGACCCGATACGAAAATCGTCAATCTATTTGATAGTTAAAGATAAGACTCCAAAATTATTACTAAGGGATATGTTGATACATGGAAAATTTAATGTATTCACTTGAAGCATATAGTTTGAAAAAGAATGTTGAGCGTATCCTATCCTCACTAAGTGTGAATTTACAAAATGATAAAGATTTATCAAATGTCTTTTTGGATTTATACAATAAAGGATTAATATCTCAATCAGAATATTTATTTTATCAAACAAAATTTACAGTTCAACGTACAATTTCCTCTATTGAAAGTGTTTTTCGAGGTGGGCATTGTGGAATTTATGTATATGATGATGTGGAACAATGCGTTTGGAATGTATTCTCTAACTCCATGTCAAATGAGGTTAATGTTTGCGTCAATGGTCTAGTCCTTGAAGTAAAATCAATTTGTTCAAAGAACAATGAGTATTTATTTATTAATGATATTTCTTTAGATACAACCGATTTACCAAAAAAATATAGAGAGATATTACTAAAATTTGGTTATCGCTCGCTTTTAATACATCTATTGGTGCATAATAATCAAGTGCAGGGTTTTAGTGTTCTATTATTTAAAGAGCTAAGAATATTAAATGATAAAGAACTTCCTTATTTCATTACACAATCAAATTTCCTAATGGAAAAATTATATTCATATAGAAGTCATTTTGTGAACGTGATTAGAAATGACGAAACTTAATTGACTTGAAGCATTTGAATTTATTCCTTGGAGGCGATAATGTTGATTGGATATGGGGAACGTCTTAAAAAGCTCCGCCTAGAATCTAAGCAAACAATGGACACTGTTTCTAAAGCCGCGGGAATTGCAAAATCCACCTATGCCGGCTATGAATCGGAGTTTAGACAACCTTCCTTAGACAAGCTTGCGTTCTTTGCTGATTATTTTAATGTAACGACTGATTACTTATTAGGACTTACATCAGAACAAAATAAGATAGAAACAAAATTTGCACTTGATCATTATAAAGACTCGAAAGATTTTCATTGGGATGGGATACCATTGAATGAAAAGGAATTAATAGAAATTAGTGAGTTTTTAAGACAAGTCGTTGAAAAGAAACAACGACAAAATGTTAAAGAATATAAATTGTAGGGATTTCCCTACTGATGAGAGTACATGTCATAGGTAGAGGATATGTACTTTTTTATTGGGATTTTTTCTGAAAAAAAGAATTAAAGGTTTTTCAAATGTAATATCGAATAGTACTATATAATGAATGACTATTCACTTAAGGAAAGGTGTGCAGCTATGAACTACGAAACGGTTGTCTTAGAAAAAAATGGTCGACAAGCTACATTAACATTAAACCGCCCACATAGTATGAATGCTATGAACGGATTGATGATGAAGGAAATCGCAGATGCACTTGAAAGT
>JAHIWI010000102.1 GCA_018816185.1 Bacillota bacterium | reverse complement strand
TCAATTGCTGATATGCAACAAAAAGTAGTACAAGCAAGATCTAAAATGAACTGGCATGAAGAAAAACTAGTTGAAAAGACATTAGAAGTTCGCAAGTACGAAAAGATGAAAGAAAAAGATTTAGGTGCATTCAATGCAGAGCAAGATCGACTGGAAATGAATCGATTAGATGAATTATCTTCTCTTACATATAGCAGGAAAGAAACTAGGTGATAAAAATGGCAAAACCAACGAAACCAACAATTAAACAAGGAACAATTGCAGTTGAATCTGAAAAAACAGGGTTTCTAAAAAAACTCTTTATGCTGTTTTTCATTCCTGTTTTATTTGGACTTGCCGTTATACTTATCATCGCCCAACTGACGAATATAAACGTTTTTGAATCCGTAACTAAGTTGACGAATGGTGAATCTGAAGAAAATGTGGATTCAGTTGAAGAAGAACAACTTGTATTTGAAGAAAAGGTTGTAACACTTCAAGCGCAAATTCAAGAAAAAGAAGCACAAATCGTTCAACTACAAACGGAACTAGATTCTTCCGCTTCTGAAAAAGAAGGATTGCTCATTGAACAAGAGCGTCTTCTTGAAGAAATTGAACTTTTAAAACGTCAAAAAGATGACACAAAACGAGACTTTGATGAAATTGTTGCCACATTTGAGCAAATGTCATCCAAATCTGCTGCGCCAGTCTTAAATAATATGAGTGATGCAGAAGCACTTCGAATCTTAACCAATCTAAAACCCGATATATTAGCGGGTATCTTAGAAAAAATGACGCCTGAACAAGCTGCCAAATATACAGAACTGATGTCTAAGCAATAAAAATCGGCTCATTGAAAGGAGGTGAATAAATGAACATCGTCGCAATCAAAGCACTACCGATTCAAGGAAACACAGCATCAGCCAATCGTGTAAGCTCTCAAACGTCCAATTCATCGACAGCTAAAACATCTTCAGAATTCAAGAAGAATGAAGCATTCGGAGCAGTCTTTAATCAATTTTCGGTTAAACATCATTCTCAAGAAGTGAAAACATCTGTTACCGATCAATCATCTGAGAATTTAGGTGAAGTTGCCTCACTCTTACAAGTGGATTCTTTAGAAGGTTTATTGAAGTCAATAGACTTAAATGTTGAGGATTTAGAAATATCAGGTCCAATGACATTTGAGAAGTTAGCTAGTTTACTAGAATTGAATGAAGATGAACTAAAGGCTTCGATTGAAGAATTGATAGGTCAAGAAGTGAAGACGAATGACTTATGGGAACTACTTGGTCAAATTGATTTACATGCATCAACCTTTTTGAAGTCTGTGATGGAATCACTTGAAGGTGTTGGGAAAGTACCACCACAACAAGCTGCAACTGTCCTTCAATTCTTAAAGGGAGCTGAATTGGCTGCACCAAAAACTGATTTACTTTTAAACCAAGAGTTAGCTGTATTTAATTTAAAAGAATTGATGCAATCTTTATCATCACAACTTGAAAAATTAATGAATGCAAACACATCTCAACATGGTTTCTCAAAAGGACAATCATTCCAATCGCTTTCAATTAATTTTGCAAAGAGCATGACTGCTGAAGAACCAACTGAAACAGCTACAGTTACTCAAACTCAAACTACATCAAAAGTAACTGAAACGACTACTCAAACAGTAACTGTCGGGTTAAATACGCAAGTGAAAACTGAGACAGTAACGGTTAACCTACCGGTTGCTAAGGCTGCACAATCAGAAGCATTAATTAAGGAATTTCAAGCGTTATTAAACCGTTCACAATTTGGAAAGACCGGTGGCATGACGAAAATGTTAATCAAAATGTACCCTGAACATCTTGGAACAATCCGAGTAGAATTAGTTCAAAAAGACGGCATAATGACCGCACGAATGCTCGCGAATACATCCCTTGGTAAAGAGATGTTAGATAGTCAACTTCATCAATTGAAGTCTGCTTTTGCTAATGCCAACGTACAAGTTGATCGTATTGATGTCACACAAGCTCTTCAAGACTCGAGCAAAAATGACAAACAACAGCAATTTGGTCAATCGTTAAAACAACAGCAACAAGATCAAGAACAGCAAGATCAAGAAGAAACTCCGGAGCAAACTTCGTTCCGTGAATTCTTAATGGAATTGGAGGCGTAATTTTGGCTGATATGAATAAAATCACAAGCAATATGTATTTAGCTCAAAAGCCGGATGAACGTAAAACAGGGAACAGTCAACTTGGTAAAGATGAGTTCTTAAAAATCTTAATGGCTCAATTACAAAATCAAGATCCGACAAACCCAATGAAAGACAATGAATTCATTGCTCAAATGGCTCAATTTTCATCATTAGAACAAATGACGAACATGACACAAGCATTTGAAAAGTTCGCTTCTGGTCAGCAACAAACTCAATTGATTCAATACAATACGTTTGTTGGGAAACAAGTGAAATGGCATGAACTAACTGAAGAGTTAGACGCAGATAATAAACCAGTTGTTAATGAAGGCTTAGGATCAATCAAATCAGTTAAATTTGTTGATGGATCAGTCGAATTTACCTTAACGGATGGGAAAGTAATTAATCCAGGAAATATCTCTGAAGTACTTTCAAGCGGCGCAACGACTAATAACTTAGTTGAAGCAAGTATGTTAATAGGTAAAACAATTGGATACACCGATGGAGAAACTGAGAAATCAGGCGAAGTCGTATCCGTTTCAAACAAAGATGGAAAAATTCAATATATTTTAGCAGATGGATCAAAAGTATCCTCTGATCAATTTTCAAGTATTAGCCAATAAAGAACGGAGATTCGCAATGGACAAATTGACTATTCAACGCGTTCCACTGCAACCAACTACTGTTCGTCAAAACTTGAGCACCAAACCGGCATTGCCACCTAAACAATCTTTCTTACAACAGTTACACATAGCCACGGATAAGCAAGAGTTGAAAGTGAGCAAACACGCTTCTGAACGACTAGCAGAGAGAAACATTCAGATTACAGATAAAGAATGGCAACGTGTCTCTGACAAAGTATTTGAAGCTCGAAAAAAAGGTGTGAAAGACTCACTTGTCTTGATGGAACAAGCTGCACTAATCGTAAGCGCTAAAAACGCAACCGTTATTACAGCAATGGATCGCATGGAAGCAAAAGACCAACTATTTACGAACATCGATGGAACAATTCTTTTAAACTAATTGGCAGGACCTAGAAGAGGATGCCAATGTGCTGTGGATCGAATGAAGCAGACACACAATTCTAAGGGGGAACTAACAAATGTTACGTTCAATGTATTCAGGTATAAGCGGGTTAAAAAACTTTCAAACAAAATTAGATGTAATTGGTAACAATATTGCCAATGTTAACACTTACGGATTTAAAAAAGGCCGTACAGTATTTAAAGATATGATTTCTCAAACTACTTCTGGTGCTTCAGCTGCTACTGCAACTCGTGGTGGTGTTAACCCTAAACAAGTTGGATTAGGGTCACAGGTTGCAGCAATTGATACAATTCATACAGGTGGATCAATGCAATCTACTGGTCGAGTTTTGGATTTAGCTATTTCTGGAGATGGATTCTTCCAAGTCGCTGATGG
>JAHIWI010000010.1 GCA_018816185.1 Bacillota bacterium | reverse complement strand
TTTTGCATATTTTCAGATACTTTGGGAAAATAGAATAGAACGAATCGTGAGGTAGGGTGAATCAAAATGAAATCTGTTTTTCAACAATTACCGGAATCTGTACTGACTCAAATTCTTGAAAATGCTTTTCAATGGTTTGTAGTGGTTGATAAAGAATGCCGTATTCTATATATCAATGAAGATTATTGCCGTTTCTTAGAAGTTCCTAGGGACAAAGCCATTGGTCAACCGGTTGATCAAGTCATTGAAAATACACAAATGCATGAGGTAGTTAAGTCAGGAAAAGCACATGTGGCTTCGCCGCACTATATTAAAGGCACGTACATGCTAGCTAACCGTGTGCCATTAATTGTAGACGGAGAGATTGTTGGAGCTTTTGGGAGCGTAGTTTTCCGAGATATGAATGATTGGAAAAAGCTAAGTTCTCATGTTCGTACCACAATGGATAAAATCACGATGAATGCTAGAGAATCTAATCAAAAATCATACCGATTAGAAGATATTAAAGGAAGTTCACAAGCGATTCGCTCGATAAAAGAAACGATTCAAATGATTGCCCCAAGTGATTTATCCGTTTTAGTAGAAGGAGAAAGTGGAACCGGTAAGGAACTATTTGCTCAAAGTATCCATGAACGTTCGGAACGATCTGACTTGCCGTTTGTCAAAATTAATTGTGCTGCGATTCCATCTGAACTACTTGAGGCAGAAATTTTTGGTTCTTTTTCTGAGTCAAAAAATCAATATCGCAAAGGCCGTTTTGAGCAAGCAGACAATGGAACCCTTTTTATTGACGAAATAGGAGCAATGCCTCTTACTATTCAAGCCAAACTACTTCGCGCTATTCAAGAGGGAGAGATTGAGCCCTTAGGTGCTCAACAAAGTATACGGGTAAATGTACGAATTTTAGCTGCAACAAATAAGCCATTAGAAACGCTGATCGAGCAAGGGAAGTTTAGGGAAGATTTGTATTACCGTATTCAAGCCATTACTCTACGCATTCCCCCGTTGCGTGAGCGAATGGAAGATTTTACGGAACTTGCAAATACTTTTTTACAGCAATACATATTAAAAGCTGGGAAACGTAGACTTGTATTAGCCAGTCAAACGAGAGATTACTTACAAGCCTATCATTGGCCAGGTAATGTTCGAGAATTACAAAATGTTATTCAAGCTGCTGTTTATTTAGCAGATAATGAAACCATTGAACCTTCTGCATTACCTGATACACTCAAGCAACATCGTGCGAATCAGTTTAATGAATCTAATAATCTGCAGGATGCAATTGAGCAACTAGAACGGTCCATGATTCAAGAAGCATTGGGTATCGAAGATGATAAAAAAGTGGTGGCTAAGCGTCTTGGGTTAAGCAGATCGACACTTTACGAAAAAATAAAAAAATACAACTTATGACCTATTTCCGAGATTCTGGACATAATTCCGATAATCCGGACTATTAAAATAGGTGAAATAACCCAAGATAAAAACTATATTGCTATAAAATCCGAAATTTCGGACGGATATAGGGTAAAACTGGACAAAATGTTGTCACAACTGCTATTGCGTGAATATTAAGGTTCTGTTTTAATAGCTAGTGAAAGCGCTTTTATACAAAAATTCAAACGATTTCTTGTAAGGAGGAAAACCCATGAAGCCAATCTATTCTTCTGCAGAAGAGGCTGTACAACAAATTCAAGATGGAGCGACATTAATGGTCGGTGGTTTCGGACTTGTAGGAATACCAGAGACGTTAATTTTAGCTTTAGTTGAAAAAGGAGTTAAAGATTTAACGGTCATTTCAAATAATTGTGGCGTAGACGAATGGGGTCTTGGACTTTTATTAAAAAATAAACAAATAAAAAAGATGATTGGTTCATATGTTGGTGAAAACAAAGAATTCGAACGCCAAGTATTATCTGGCGAAATCGAAGTGGAATTGACACCGCAAGGAACTTTAGCAGAAAAAATCCGCGCTGGCGGGGCAGGGATTCCAGCATTCTTTACACCTGCAGGGGTTGGGACAACCGTTGCTGAAGGCAAAGAAATTCGTGTGTATGATGGAAAAGAGTACGTTCTTGAAGAAGCTTTACGTGCTGATTTTGCACTTGTTCGTGCAGCGAAAGCTGACAAGTTTGGAAACTTAGTCTATAACAAAACGGCGCAAAACTTTAATCCGATGATGGCTGCTGCAGGTAAATTTACAATTGCAGAAGTAGAAGAAATTGTTGAAACGGGAGATATTGATCCTAATACCGTTCAAACACCTAGCATCTATGTGCAAGGAATTCTACAAGCGAAACAAGAAAAACGGATAGAGCGATTAACGACGCGTTCATAGAATAGGAGGAGACAAGCTATGGGAACAGTAAATGTCAGAGAACGTATAGCAATTCGAGCAGAACAAGAGATCGAAGATGGAAACTATGTCAACTTAGGTATTGGAATGCCAACATTAGTTGCGAATTATATTTCACCTAATAAGACTGTGGTTCTTCAATCAGAAAATGGTCTATTAGGTATTGGACCATATCCTACTGAAGATGAAGTGGATCCAGATTTGATTAACGCAGGTAAAGAAACAGTTACAACGATTCCAGGATCAGCCTTTTTCACAAGTGCAGAATCTTTTGGCATGATTCGTGGTGGGCATGTGGATGTTGCCATTCTAGGTGGTATGGAAGTATCTGAAAAGGGTGACCTTGCCAACTGGATGATTCCAGGGAAAATGATTAAAGGTATGGGTGGAGCTATGGATTTAGTTCACGGTGCCAAAAAAATCATCGTGATCATGGATCATGTTGCAAAAGACGGTTCACCAAAAATAAAAAAACAATGCGATTTACCGTTAACAGGTAAGGGTGTGGTTAACAAAATTATTACGGAACGTGCACTAATTGAAGTAACACCTAATGGTTTAGTTTTGAAGGAAGTTTTCGAGGGATTCACTGTTCAAGACGTCATTGATTCTACAGAAGCTTCTTTAAATGTTGATGATGTAAAAGAAAACGTCTAATAAAATTTCGGGGGAAATTTATTCATGGATACTAGTATTGTATTGAGTATGATCGGACTTATTGGTGGACTTGCTTTACTAATCTTTTTAACACTTAAAGGTGTTAATATTTTAATTGGCGGACCTATCTCTGCATTATTTGTTGCTGTAATGAGTGGATTGCCTTTATTCCCTCAGTTAGTTGAAGAGGGTGCGGCAAACTTTGTTACTAGTTATATGACTGGTTTTACATCATTCATTTTAGCTTGGTACTTAATGTTCTTACTTGGAGCTGTTTTCGGTAAAGTAATGGAAGACAGTGGAGCAGCCGATTCAGTAGCTAAATGGTTTGTTGGCAAATTAGGTATGAAGTACACAGTTCTTGCACTTGTATTAGCTTGTGCTGTTTTAACTTACGGTGGAGTTAGTTTATTCGTTGTAGCATTCTCGGTTTATCCGATGGCTATTTCTTTATTTAAACAAGCAGATTTACCACGACGTTTTATTCCAGCTACATTAGCTTTAGGTTCTGTAACGTTCACAATGACATCAGCAGGTTCTCCAGAAATTCAAAACTGGATTCCAATCCCATTCTTGGGTACAAACCAGTTTGCTGGTTGGGAAGTTAGTTTAATTGTTGCTGCATTCATGGCCGTGTTTGGTTACTGGTGGTTGAAGAAAATTATCAACAAAGCTGTTAATAAAGGCGAACGCTTTATCGATCGTGAAACGGATCCAACATTTGACGTTACACGACCATTACCAAATCCTTTCTTAGCAATGATTCCACTATTAGTCGTACTTATTATTTCATTCATCTTCCATGATTCATTAAAGCAATCCGCTTTAATTGTTGCTTTACTAGGCGGTATTATTGCCACATTTATTGTTAGTTGGAAATACTTTAAAGCTCCTTGGGAAGCAGTATCTGCTGGTACAATCGGTGCGATTATCGCAATCGGTAACACAGCTGCAGTTGTTGGTTTCGGTGGAGTTGCTAAATCGGTACCAGCATTCCAAGTAGCGGTTGATGCAATGACAAACATTCCTGGTTCTCCTTTAATTGGAGCTGCGGTGGCGGTATCTGTAATTGCAGGTATGACAGGATCAGCTTCTGGTGGTCAAGCAATTGCATTACCACTATTAGCTCCTGGATATATGGATGCAGGTGTTAACCCTGAAGCGTTACACCGTGTTGTAGCGATTTCATCTGGTGCACTTGATTCACTTCCACACAATGGATATGTAGTTACAACAATTCACTCAATTTGTGGTGAGAAATATAGTGCAGCTTATTGGGCTGTAGCGGCAACAACAGTTGTAACACCAGTTATCGGTGTTATTATTGCCATCACTCTATTCTCATTCGGCTTTGGACTTTAATTAAACGAATTCAGCCGCCTCGTGCGGCTGATTTTTTTGGAGGGACATATAATGGTAAACGACAAAGTTTTATTTATCACAGGTGCTGCACAAGGAATTGGTTTTGAAATTGCACGTGAATTTTCTAAAGCAGGCGCAAAGGTTGTCTTAACGGATTTGAATGAAGAAAAAGTGAAAGAAGCTGCTGCATCTCTAGGTTCTGATGCGATTGGTTTAAAGTGCGATGTTACAAAAGAAGAAGATATTATTCAATCTATTGATGCAACAATCGCTCATTTTGGTCGACTGGATATTTTAATCAACAATGCTGGGATGCAACATGTTGCCATGCTGGAGGATTTCCCGACTGAACGTTTTGAATTACTCATTAAGATTATGTTAACAGCTCCATTTATCGCTACGAAAAATGTTCTTCCACATATGCGAAAACAAGGTTTTGGACGAATTATTAATATGGCTTCAATTAATGGATTAGTTGGATTT
>JAHIWI010000101.1 GCA_018816185.1 Bacillota bacterium | reverse complement strand
TTCATTTACAAATCAACATACGATGATTGACTGGGTTGATTTCATTAAAATAAATGGAACTCAATACGAGGTTATAAATTCTGCATTAATTGCTGACCAATCCTATATTGGAGAAAAACTTGGAGAAATTGATTTCAAGGTAGCGGATAATGTTTCAAACCCGAAATATCAGATTGAAAATGGGGATGCTGCATTTTGGGAACCGGGAACAGAAATATTTGAAGTCCTCAATATGCCTGAATTGATTGCAGTGCCAGATGAAAATGAAATTAATGGCTACCGTATCTATCATGAAGAATCTATGAAAAGAGATTATAAACAGCATTTTAAAGATTTAGATTTAGACATCGTAAACAAAGTAGAATTTTATAAGGGTTATTACAAACCTCTTGTGCTCAATGCATTAAACAATAAGGAAGAGATTACCGAGTTTTTTGTTTTGATTGGAGATGGGGAAATTAATTCTGAGTTCAATCCTGACATGGCATATGGTGACCCAGAACACTATCAAATGGTTTTCTATAGCGATGAACAAATCGCTTACAAATTTAACTTGTTTTTCGATTCTAAAGTGTGGTATTGGCACCCGTGGGATACTTCAATTATTTCAAATGAAATTGAAAGATTCGTTCGACCAGTGCAGTAATAATGTGAAGGAGTAAAAATCAAATGACCCTAAATAAGTTTTTTAAGACAACGTTGTCCATCTTTACGATGAGTGTGATGCTCTTAGGTTGTACTAATAAAGAAGCGGGTTTGGTGGAAGTCCAGGGAGATGGATTGACCTACAGTGAATATTTTAAAAGTGTCGACGAACTGGATACGAGAGAAAATGTAACTTATTTTAAACCGCTTTTGATCGACGATTTTATGAATGTTGCACCGGATTCGTTAGAAAACGAAATTCACCCTATAGATTCAGTGAAGCTAATATTTGAACCGAATGAGCAATCTGTTTATTTGGTTACTTCTGAACATAAGAAGAGTAACGTACAAAATCAAGCTCAATTCACCTATTTAAGCAAAGATTCATATGAACAAGCTGAAGAGTTTTTTATAATTTCGGTAACAGACGTAAAAGAAAACCCTTTAGAAAAATATGATTTTTCTAAAGAAAAACAAGATACATTAGGCAATGAATTGAGAAGAGAAGTATTAATTGAAGATACTCCAATATTCCATCAAGTGAAAACGACAAATGGATCACTCGTCTATACCTATTATCAATACAACAAAGACAAAAATGAAATAGCGACAGTAGCCACATCTGCAAATGAATTATATACCTACTATAAGGGTCGAACTTATCATGCTGGTTACCAACTAACCAATGAAAACAACACAGAAAAAGCTCGAGAAGAAATCCTAAACTTATTTCGTGCATTTGTTTTAGGTCATAAATAGTAGTGGCATAAAATTTGAGCCGAGTAGGAGGAAATTATGGAGACTGAACTATTAAAAATTATGGATCATAAGAGAAACCAAATTGGTATCGCTACTCGGAAAGAAGTACATCGATTAGGGTATTGGCACGATGCATTTCACTGCTGGTTTGTTAGCGAAGAAAATGAAAAAAATTATATTTATTTGCAGCATCGAAGTAATTCTAAAAAAGATTATCCCAACCTTTTGGACATAACTGCAGCCGGGCATATACTGTCAACTGAGACAATAGAAGAAGGTGTACGGGAGATTAAAGAAGAATTAGGTATTAATGTATCTTTCCAAGAGTTAGTTCCATTGGGTGAAGTTGAGTACAGTGTGACAAAGCCTAACTTTATAGACAATGAAATTGCACATATATTTTTATTCGAAAATCATAAGAGCTTCGAAGAATTTTCGTTAGATAAAGACGAAGTAGCAGGACTATATAAAGCTGAATTAAATCACTTTTCGGAGATGGTTCTTGGGAATCGAAAAGAAATGTTTGTAGAAGGTTTTGAAATAAATGAGTTAAGTGAAAAAAATTTCATAAATAAAGTGGTAAACATAAATGATTTTGTACCTCATCAATTATCCTACTTTCAATTTGTTATTCAGAAGATTAATGAGAGGTTAATTAGTAATGTCAACCTAGATTAAAATTCATTCTTGGAGGGATTCATATTATTCAAGCCGTATTTTTTGATTTGTATGAAACATTGATTACTGAATGGGATGGCGATCAAAAGAAAGCAACCTATTCAGTCACCAAATTGGGATTAGATGAGCATGTTTATAAAAAAGAATGGGCAGAAAGAATAGATCGAAGAATGACAGGAGCGTTTGAAAATCATCAATGTGCATTAGAAGATATTTTAAAGAGTAATAATCAAACAGTTGATAAAAGTATAATTGATGAAATTCATTTACAAAGAGTTCGTGCGAAGACTGTACCATTTTTAAATATAGATAACGAGATTATAAATACTCTTCACCTTTTAAAAAATATGAATATAAAACTTGGCTTAATCAGTAATTGTGCGCCAGAAGAAGTTGAAGGATGGTCTCAATCTCCATTTGCAGAGATATTTGATACTACTATTTTTTCATACAAAGTGAAATATGCTAAACCAAATCCCAAAATTTACTCAATTGCATGTGAAGCATTAAAAGTTGCCCCACAAGATTCAATCTTTATTGGCGATGGAGGTTCTAATGAATTACAAGGCGCTGCTGATGTTGGAATGAATGCCTATCAAGCGACATGGTTCAGGCAATCAAATTTGCATGGGGATGTTTTTCCAAAGTTAAATAATCCAGGGGATGTAATCGGTATAGTGAGGTCGAAATTGGAGGTGTAAAAGTGAAAAGATTCTTTCTAGTAATTGGTTTCATCATACCACTGTCATTATTAGCAGGGTGCCAGCAACCTACACAAACGGAAAATTTGAATGCCGAGGAAGATATGCAAGATTTTATTGAGCCTGACCCATCTGACTCTGTCAAATATTCTAAGATTGTTAGAGAGTATATGTACTATCGAACACAAGCGGTCGTTAAAAATGATATTCAGATTTTGTGGAACCAATATCCGAGATTGAAAAACGATATCGATTTTAATGAAGGCGTTAACGTCGAGAAAGAAGAGATGGAATCCTTAAATAAACATTTTGACTTAATAGATGCCAATTACAATATCGAAAGTTATGGTCGAATGAAAGTCAATATGATAGACGATCAAAATGCTATCGTTCTTGTTCATGGAAGCACTGTCTATTTAAGAAAGGACTTTGATGAGTCTGGAGGAGAGTATGTAATGAAGATTTTCTTGGAAAAAACGAACAGTCAATGGACGGT
>JAHIWI010000100.1 GCA_018816185.1 Bacillota bacterium | reverse complement strand
TCAAGTCTATTAATAAATCTATCAAACTTGGCATTTGTCATTCATGCTCTTTCTTCTTGTTGCATATAGTGCATTAAAAGGAGGGGTGAGCGATGAGATGGCAGAAAAAGTGGTTCGTAGCTTGTGTGTTAACAATAGGAGTTATTGGGATGGTTCAAATTGAAGAACGTGATGGTGGAAATTCACAGATTCGTTCCCTTTTTGAGGAAGGGAAAGACATTCAGTACGCACGCAAAATGATTATGTCGTTAATGACTGATGAGAAACTTGAAGAAGTGATTCCAGTATCGGCATCTGTGCACCCTTCAATGAAAACGTATGAATCAATGCAACCTTATCAAGATGGCGTTCTGGTTTCGTATACTAGTCCAGTTCAAGTGGTTGCTCGTGAAGATGGATTAATTCTGTTTACTGGTCAAACAAAGCAAACAGGGAAAACTATGACTATTTTATATGATAGTGGGGAAACTGTGACTTATGGATTTATTGAAAGCTTCTCACATTTACCATATACAGCAGTTGCTACGAATGAATTAATTGCCGAGGTACAACCAGGATCAATGTATGTTCGTGTGGAACGGGATGGACAGTATTTAGAACCATCTACATTGACAGAATGGATTTCAGATGCCGTTAAATAGCACGATGCGTTTTAGATTACATCCGATATTAATTCCGCTCATTTTCTTTTTGATTGGAACTGGTCAATTTGCTTATTATACGATTATTTTTGTCTCATTATTGATTCATGAATCTGGACATTTAATTGCAGCAAAATGGACAGGCCTATCGGTTAAATCTTGTACAATAATGCCGTATGGTGGAGAGATTATTATTCGTAATCTTAGGCAGGCTCCAAAACATCACCAATGGTTAGTGGCAATTTCAGGTCCACTCACGACAGCTATACTTATATTACTTGCAAATTTCTTAGCGTTTCCTGGACAAGCTTTCTTTATTCAAGTCCAATTGACAATATTATTATTAAATTGTTTACCGATTCTTCCGTTAGATGGTGGACAAGCTTTGTTAGCATTAGTTCCTGATTGGTATGAATGGTTATTAATGATGTCTATTTTTTTACCATTGCTTTTGATTTTATTTGTATCAACCGAAATTCACTTGATCTTTATATTTGCTTTTATTGCCTATCAAAATATTAAATCATGGCAATATCGTAAATACGAAGCAGCATTTCAGGATATTGTTCAAAAGCGGTTGACTCTATGACCTCAAGTGTGATAATATTTTAATGTTATTGTTTGTAGCACCCGTGCTACTACAACCGCTCTTAAAAGGTTTAAGTATCTGAAAAGATCACCTTATTTAAAGGCGAGTCTGAGTCTAAGAGGAGGTGCAGTAAAATGTACGCAATTATCGAAACTGGTGGGAAACAAATCAAAGTTGAAAAAGGTCAAGAAATTTACATCGAAAAATTAGGTGTGGATGCTGAGGACGTTTTCACATTTGACAAAGTTCTATTTGTAGGTGGAGACAATGTTAAAGTTGGAGTTCCTTTCGTGGAAGGTGCAACAGTTAAAGCGACAGTCGTTAAAAACGGTCGTGGTAAAAAAATCACTGTTTTCAAATACAAAGCGAAAAAGAACTACCGTCGTAAACAAGGTCATCGTCAACCTTATACAAAATTAGTGATTGATGAAATTAACCTGTAAGAAAAAGATGTGGTATTGATGATTCAAGTAACGATTGAACAAGATCAGTCAAAACAAGTTCGTTCTTTTGAAATGAAGGGACATGCTGATTTTGCTGAACATGGAAAAGATTTAGTTTGTGCAGGTGCTTCGGCTGTTTCATTTGGAGCAGTAAATGCCATCATGTCACTTACAAACATCACTCCAGATATTCAGCAAGGACAAGATGGCGGTTTTTTCAAAGTCTCGTTCCCGCAAAACCTGGATACAAGAACGAATGAGCAAGTACAATTACTTGTACAAGCAATGATTGTTTCTTTACAAACGATTGAACATGATTATGCACAGCATATAAAAATAACCTTCAAAAAGTAGGAGGTGGAACAGATGATGTTAAGATTAGATCTTCAGTTTTTCGCATCGAAAAAAGGAGTAGGATCGACTCGTAATGGTCGTGACTCTCAATCAAAACGCCTTGGCGCTAAACGCGCTGATGGTCAATTCGTTTCAGGTGGATCAATTTTGTACCGTCAACGCGGAACAAAAATTTATCCTGGTGAAAACGTAGGCCGTGGTGGAGATGACACACTTTTTGCGAAAGTTGACGGAGTAGTACGCTTTGAGCGTTATGGCCGCGACAAGAAAAAAGTTAGTGTATATCCTGTAGCTCAAGAAGCTTAATTCAACAGCCAAAGGACTGCATGTTTGCAGTCCTTTTTCTTTTGCAACAAAACAGGTCTATTTCTTGGTATACTTAAGAAATTAGAAAAGCATAATGGAGAGTGACCTATGACTGAAAAGCCTTTTTCAGTAAACGATGCATTGCGACATGCTCGTCATGATTTTTTAAATCAAATGCAACTTATAAAAATGAATATGGATCTTGCTCGATTGGATGAAGCAAGGGAAGTCATAGCAAGCTATACAGAAAAATGTAAAGTGTTTTATGAGTTATCTAAATTACAACTTCCTAAAACATCAGAATGGCTTCAAACAGCCAATTGGCGTTTTCCTGGATTTCAAGTTGAAGTCGGCACTGAGATTACTATGCCTTATAAAACTGAAATGGATGTTTCAATTCGAGACAGTTTGGAACTTTTCACTAAATTCTTAGAGCCAAAATTGAATCCATATTTTGAACACGAATTGCGTGTATGGATTGAAAGTACAGAAAATCTATTTAGGTTAACAGTTGAAGCAAATGGGAAATGGGAACTCGGCGACGATTTCTTGATGAAGACCCAAGGCTTAACAATTACTCACGAATGTAAAACGACTGAAAAATGGCGTTTTCATATAGAAGAAAGCAAGGAGGGATAAGCGATGTTTGTCGATCACGTAAAGATATTTATTAAAGGCGGAGATGGCGGAGATGGAATGGTAGCATTCCGTCGCGAAAAATATGTACCAGATGGTGGACCAGCTGGTGGAGATGGTGGCCGTGGAGGAAATGTAATATTCGAAGTCGAAGAAGGCTTACGAACATTAATGGATTTCCGTTATAAGCGACATTTCAAAGCAAACCGTGGAGATCATGGTCAAAGTAAAAACATGCACGGTAGAGGTGCAGATGATTTAATCGTAAAAGTTCCACCAGGTACAGTTGTGATGACTGAAGAAGGTGGTACAGTTTTAGCTGATCTTGTGGAGCATGGACAACAAGCAGTTATTGCTAAAGGTGGTCGCGGTGGTCGTGGAAATTCACGCTTTGCTACACCACAAAATCCAGCACCTGAACTATCTGAAAAAGGTGAACCAGGCGAGGAAATTGAAGTTGTACTTGAACTTAAAGTATTGGCTGATGTTGGCTTAGTCGGATTCCCAAGTGTAGGGAAATCTACATTGTTATCAGTTGTATCTGCTGCAAAACCGAAAATTGCTGCTTACCATTTTACAACCATCGTACCGAATTTGGGAATGGTTGAAACAGAAGATGGAAGAAGCTTTGCGATGGCTGATTTACCTGGTTTAATCGAAGGTGCAAGTGAAGGTGTTGGTCTTGGTCATCAATTCCTGCGTCATATTGAACGTACGCGTGTTATCGTGCATGTTATCGATATGTCAGGCCTAGAGGGTAGAGATCCGTATGAAGACTATGTAACAATCAATGATGAATTAAAACAATACAATTTACGATTAACGGAACGTCCTCAACTGATTGTTGCAAATAAAATGGACATGCCGGATTCAGAAGAAAATTTAGCTGAATTCCGTAAAAAACTTCCTGAAGATGTTAAAGTGTTCCCAATTTCAGCGCTATCTCGTAAAGGTTTAAATGAACTTTTATTTGCGATTGCAGATTTACTTGAAGTAACTGGAGAATTCTTGCTTCATGAGATGGCTGATGAAGAATCAGACGCAACTGTAATGTACAAGCACAAAAAAGAAAGCGATGGCTTCGAAGTATCACGTGATGATGATGGTGCATTCGTATTAAGTGGTTCATCAATCGAACGCTTATTTAAAATGACTGATTTCTCTCGTGAAGATTCGATCCGTCGATTTGCTCGTCAATTACGTGGAATGGGCGTAGACGAAGCGCTACGTGAACGTGGAGCTGTTGATGGAGATACGGTTCGTTTACTTGAGTTTGAATTTGAGTTTATTGAATAGAAGGTGAGGATGGACTAAATGAAAGACGTATCGGAACAACGATATTTTTTAGTGCGTGAGGATGTCCTAACAGAAGCGATGCAAAAAACACTTGATGCTAAGCAACTTTTGCAGAGCGGAGAAGTGGCTTCTATTTGGGATGCTGTTAAACAAGTCGATCTTTCACGCAGTGCTTTTTATAAATATCGCGATGCGGTCTTTCCTTTCCATTCCATTGTAAGGGAACGCATATTGACTGTATTTTTACAGTTAGAAGATCGAAAAGGGACGCTTGCGACCCTTCTACATACAGTGGCAGAAGCCACATGCAATGTTTTAACGATTCATCAAACGATACCCATTCAGGGAAGAGCAAATGTCACGTTATCTCTCGATGTTACGGCAATGTCGATGCAATTGGATGATTTTATTCATCAATTGAAGCGACTAGACTTTGTGGAATCTGCTGAAGTAATTAGTTCTGGAGCATCCTAGTATTCTTTTATAACTTGATAGAGTTTGGTGTGTATTATGTAAAGGGGTGTCTTCGATGTCTTCTTCCATTTATGAAACGCGTATTGCTTATTTAGGTCCAGAAGCTTCATTTACTCATCTAGCTACCCAAGAACTATTTATGGATAAATGGTTAATGCCTTTTACAACAATACCTGAGTGTATTGAAGCAGTGGCAAATGGTGAAGTGGAATATGCAGTTGTTCCGTTAGAAAATGCGTTGGAAGGTTCTGTCCCTTTAACGATAGATTATTTGTTCCATGATGTGTCCTTACATGTATCAGCGGAAATACTTTCACCTATTGAACAGCATTTTATGGTTCATCCATCACAAGTTGAAAAAAGCGACTCAATTGAAGCAGTTTATTCCCATCCACATGCTCTAGCACAATGTCATAAATATTTATATTATCGCTTTCGTGGGATCCCTTTAGAACAAACTACATCTACTGCAGCAGCTGCTAAGTATGTGTCTGAAAATCCAGTGAAATGTATAGCTGCTATTGGCAATGCTTACGCAGCTAAAAAATATGGATTGACGATTGTTCAAGAAAATATCCACGATTTTCATTTTAATCATACACGGTTTTTTGTATTGTCTAAGAACAATTCAACTATTGATGTGGATGGTCATGACAATCAACCGAAAACAACCATGATGATTCAACTTCCAGTTGATGACCGTTCTGGAGCGCTTCACCAAGTATTATCAGTGTTCGCTTGGCGTCAATTAAATTTAAGTAAAATTGAATCTAGACCGTTGAAGACGGGACTTGGTCATTATTTCTTTATCATTGATGTTTTAGCAGATGAGGAATCTCCTATGATGAAGGGAGCTAAAGAGGAGCTGCAAGCATTAGGCTGTGAAGTGAAATCTTTAGGAACTTATTATACATACAAAAAGGTGATGAATACCAAATAGGGTATTCATCACCTTTTTTCTATTATTGATCAATCATTGGCTATATATCCTTTTTCACTCATTGCTACGATCGCACGATCTAAAATGGACGGTTCAGTCGCGACAATTAAATGTAAATGAATCCCCCCGGTTAATTCAGAAAGGAAACTTGCCCCTGTTTCATTCACTTTCTGCAAAAATAGATCAACTTCATGACGATTTGAAACTTGAATGGAAGCCGTTAAATCGCCGTAAACAGGATGCTCAATCGTCACATTCTTTACTAGAACACCTGCATCCACTAAAGTGTAAAGTTCATCTTTTGCATCCTCTGGTGAATGAATACAAGCAATTTGGCGTTCATACAAAGGACCTGAATTCGAGTTCTCAAAGTATACATAACCTTGACTTGTCGCGATAATCGGTTCATTTCTAGCTTTTAGTAATGTCATGTCTCCAACGATAACTTGTCTGCTCACACCTACGATTTTTGAAAGGTCCGTTCCAGTTAAAGGTGCATCGGATTGCTTCAAAAGCAACAGTAACTCATTGCGTCTAGCCTCGCCTAATAATTTCTTCAAAAAAACCCCGCTCCTAGTTGTGCATAATCAACCCACTAATAATCATAGTTTAACATGAACAGAGTTCGTTTGATGCATGAAATGAAAGTGACCATTTTGTATAGAGCTTCATACGATACATAGATGAAAGGGGGAAGACATGTGCACGTACATGTTGTCCAAAAAGGAGACACACTTTGGAAAATTTCAAGACAATACGGGGTTTCGTTTGACGAAGTAAAACGTCTAAATGCCCATTTGGCAAATCCTGATTATATTGTGCCTGGTATGAAAATTTTTGTTCCGGAAACGGCAAAAACGCAAGAGGTAAAAGAACATCCATACTACGATGGCCGTCCTGTGAAGAGTAAAAAGGAGGAAATGATCTCCCAACCGGCACCTAAAGCCGTGACTCAACCTATTCCAAAAGCTGTAACACAACCTACACCTAAACCGGCGCCAGCACCGATTCCTCAGCCTGTTGCGCCAATCATGCAGCAACCGACTCCACAACCTATCCCAATGCCATACCCATATCCATTCTCACAAGATATTTCAATGACGAATATAATGCCTCAAATGATGAGCATCCCATATGGCTGGATGCCAGTACCTGATATGGATACACAACATATTCCGCAACCAATGCCTAAGAAAACACAAACAATGCCGATTTATACACCACCAGCAGTTCCAGCACCACCAGCACCAGCACCAATTAAAGGGTGGAAACTACAAGATTCGAGTTCACTTATGGATTCATCATCTCTTCACCATCCTGTATTACCAGAGCAAGTCCTTCCACAGACTCATCCAACCGACGGGTATGTACCATGCGGATGTGGTCACCCTGCATATGTACGACCAATGCCACCGTGTGGTTGTGGACGTCCACCAATGCCCTATGTAATGCCTGAAATGAATTATGGAGATAATAGCAACGAGTCGAATGGCTTACCTGAACAAACATTAGGCGCTTACCAAGAACCAAATATGATGATGGCTCATCACCCATATATGATGGCTCCTCAAATGATGCCATATATGGCTTGCATGCCATGTCACATGTGCCATGCTCCACATGGACCATGGGGATATCCTTACCCAGGTCGTCAACGTTAAAAGTGGATAAAGAGAATTTGATTCAACTTAAGCCAAATGTTTGGAAATGGCAAGTTGGAAGACATCAATACTCGTTGAAAAAATATAAAGATGTTGCTGAAGCGGAAAAAATTCGTTTCATTCATCAAAAATTACTAGAAGTGAACCAATCGTACGTTTTGCCAATCGAACCTTATTCTGATCAATTCGTTATTCAACAACCCTGGGTAGAAGATGGTGGAAAAGTACAGTTTGATAATCTAAGAGATCGACAAGATTCTCTACGTTTGTTAAATAAATTGCATCGAACAGGTGAACTCATTAAGTGGAAGAGATGTTCCTATTTACATGAAATTGATTTAATCCGAAAATGGGAACATCGCTTGGAGAAGTGGCAATTTGCTACTTCTTTTTTACACATTCATTTAGGAGAGGCAAAGACACTCCAAATAACGAAATATGCGCAGCAAGCCCTTCAGAACATAAAGCCTCTCTCATCTGGAAATAAAACATTACTACATGGAGATGTCGTCCATCATAATTTTGTTCGAAATCAAAACGGGCAAATGTATTTAATCGATTTTGACTTAGCTTGTGTAGGTCCAAAAGAAGTTGAATTAATTTTATGGATTCACCGGGTATTACCGCATCTCGACTATAATTTGCAAAAACTAATTTTACAAAATCCTTCACTTAAAACACTTACAGCTAAAGAATTTCACTATTTATTATTTCCAAACGAATTGCTAAGAGAATGGTTATATGCAACGACATTAAGTAATCAGCAATTAAAAACATTCATACCAAAGTTGAAAATTTTTACAGATAAGACCCTAAAAATGTTGCCAAAGTTACAAATGGAGATTAATCAAATGGGCTGATTAAAAAATTGTCGGTTAAATCACAACAAAAATGCTAGCTAATCGTGGTATAATAGAGAAATCAGCAACACATTGTTAGCAACATTTTCACTTAGGAGGAATACTCATGACAGAACAAAATCAAACGAATGAAACAGAAGCGCCAAAAAAATTAAGCTTAAAAGAAATTATGAAGCAACAATTAGAAGCGAAAAAGAATAAAAACAACTCAACGAATTTGACTGGAAACGCAACACAATCCACAAAAAAAATGACGAGTCAACAAACAAAAAAAGTAAGTAACACACGTAGAAAAATGGGTGTCTAACAAATTAATATGTATTGCATGAAACCCTGCTCATCTCGAGTAGGGTTTTTTATGCTATTAAATAATTTACTGATTAGGATTTTACGAAAGAGAGATCGCAATACTGACAGTCTAGAGCCTTCTTAGACCATTAAGTGCTGAAAACTACTTGTTCACTTGAGGTACTGAACGATCACATGCTGAATGAATTGTTGGTTTGATAATAAATCCTGCACTAATTTTACATAGACATTTTTTCATGCAGAAGAAATACGAATAACAAGATGAATACATACGTTCTCGTATGAATTATGCTATAATCAAGAACGTTGATTGTGAGGAGATTTAACTATGTATGATTATATTAAAGGGGTAGTTACGCGTGTAACACCTGAATATATTACGTTAGAATTAAATGGAATAGGTTGGCAAATTTTCTCGCCAAACCCTTATGCTTTTAGAGTTTCAACTGATGAACAGCAAATATTTACCCATTTAAATGTTCGAGAAGATGCACAAAATTTGTTTGGGTTTATTTCGCTTGAACAACGCGAACTTTTTCGGAAGCTTATTTTGGTCTCGGGTATTGGACCTAAAGGGGCATTAGCCATTTTAGCTAGTGGACAACCCTCTCAAGTAATTCAGGCAATTGAAAGGGAAGATGAGACTTTTTTAGTGAAATTCCCAGGTGTAGGCAAGAAAACAGCACGTCAAATGATTTTAGATTTAAAAGGAAAACTGGGAGACTTGGTTGGCGAAAATGCATTACCTAGTGGAGAAGATGAGCTTCAATTATTCCCAGATCAATCTGGTAAACAAGAAATTGATGAAGCGCTCTTAGCTTTAGCAGCACTTGGTTATTCAGATAGAGAACTTTCCAAAGTTCGCCCACTATTAGAATCAATTCCTGAGTCATTAGAAACCGATGGATATATGAAGAAAGCACTTCAATTATTATTAAAACAAAGCTAACGAAAGGAGGTCAATGATATGCAAGAACGTGTTATTTCTAGTGATGTATCTGAATTTGATGAACGATTTGAACAGTCATTAAGACCGAAGTATTTATCGCAATACATAGGTCAAGAAAAAGTGAAAAACAATTTAGAAGTATTTGTAGAAGCAGCAAAAATGCGGGAAGAAAGTTTAGACCACGTGTTGTTATATGGACCTCCTGGACTTGGAAAAACAACCCTTGCAGCTGTTATTGCGAATGAAATGAATGTGAACATCCGTATGACAAGTGGTCCTGCAATCGAACGACCGGGAGATTTAGCAGCCATTGTAAGTTCACTAGAACCCGGGGATGTGTTATTCATTGATGAAATTCATCGATTAAATCGTTCGATTGAAGAAGTGCTTTATCCGGCAATGGAAGATTTTTGTTTGGATATTGTCGTAGGGAAAGGGCCATCTGCTAGGTCGGTTCGATTGGATTTGCCACCGTTTACATTAATAGGGGCAACAACTCGAGCAGGTGCTTTATCAGCACCTTTACGCGATCGTTTTGGTGTTTTATTGAGATTAGACTATTATGATCAAAAGGCACTTACTGAAATCGTGACACGAAGTGCGGCATTATTTGATGCAAATATTGATCTTCCATCGGCTGGAGAAATTGCAAGTCGTTCTCGAGGGACGCCACGAATTGCGAACCGTTTGTTAAAACGAGTTCGAGATTTTGCTCAAGTTCGTGGTAATGGTGACATCACATTGGACTCTGCCAATGATGCGTTAGAATTATTACAAGTTGATCCTTTAGGTTTGGATCACATCGATCACAAATTAATTATTGGAATGATTGAACGCTTTAGAGGTGGACCTGTTGGACTGGATACCATTGCCGCTAGTATTGGCGAAGAATCTACAACGATTGAAGATGTATACGAGCCGTATTTACTACAAATCGGTTTCCTTCAGAGAACACCGCGTGGACGTGTGGTCACGAAGAGCGCATATGATCATTTTAAATACCCTTATTTTGAAGAATAAAGACTAAAAGGATGTAGAATTATGCAAGTAGAAGATTTTGATTTTGATTTACCAGAAGAGTTAATTGCTCAAACCCCTCTTGCCGACCGTACGTCGAGCAAGCTTTTAGTATTGGACAAAGATAGTGGCGAAGTAACACATCACACGTTCAAACATATTATTGATGAGTTCCAAGCTGGCGATTGTCTTGTGCTAAATGATACACGGGTACTACCTGCTCGTTTA
>JAHIWI010000099.1 GCA_018816185.1 Bacillota bacterium | reverse complement strand
TTTTATCTATTGTAAATAGAGATGAGGGAAAAGACTATAACTTTCTGACATTTTGAGACAGACTTCGACTATATGTAATAAAGAATTATTAGTTTTATGGGCGGATTTAAGTTAATATTGAAATTTGGATAATTAGCAATTTTATCAATAGGCTAACGATGTCGCTGACTTTTCGATAATTTAAGTCGTTCACTTTCAAGTAGAATGGAGAATGTTTTAAATAAAGCAAGGTTAAAATTTCTTTCTTTTTAAAAGATCGACCTTACTAAACATGGGGTAAATCAATATCGTAATGCCACTTTATTAATTTAACATGAATATATAATTTAATTATATTCTGATTTTGTTCTGTGAAGCGGAAGTCGGCGACTCCTGCGAAATACGCACGAACTGAAGACCCTGATGAACAAAGACTAAAATCGCCACATCACGTGGCAAAGTCTTTGAACCCAACATCCTGTTGGGCTCCGCGGAAAGCGTCCGACAGGAGCGAAACAAGGTATATAATATGTTTACATCTTTTCCTTAAAAAAATGTTATTTCTACATTTGAGTAAATTGATTCCTGTTAATTCAGTACAAATCAAAAAAAGATTGACAACCATCTTCACAGTGATTAAGATAAGAACTAATCTTAAAACAAACATCATGCCGATGACCAAGAAATTAGCTGTTTAAAACGCTGTAAAGAGAGGGAAAGACGTGGCTGTAATCTTTCCTACAGAAGCATCCAGTGAACAACACTTGATAGGCTTTTCGTCGAAACCTTTTTAGGTAGTAGGTGAAAACGGAACCGGTCGTTATCCG
Organism: Bacillota bacterium; assembly: GCA_018816185.1. Classification (GTDB taxonomy): domain Bacteria; phylum Bacillota; class Bacilli; order Bacillales_A; family Planococcaceae; genus Paenisporosarcina. The sequence continues at coordinate 16,757 of JAHIWI010000099.1, read as the reverse complement.
GAATGAGAGGGCACAATATTTTGTGTCAACTAGGGTGGAACCGCGGAAGCTTACATAAGCTCTCGTCCCTTGCTATATGCAAGGGGCGGGAGCTTTTTTATTTTTTTATTTGCCAAATGGAAGGAGACAATCAAATGTCCATTAATGTCCCAAGAGGAACAAAAGATATTTTACCTGAGGAAATGTTTAAATGGCATGCACTTGAAGAGCTTGTTCGAGATACATGTAGATTATATCAATATAAAGAAATTCGCACGCCAATCTTTGAACACACGGAATTATTTACTCGTGGAGTTGGAGATACCACTGATATCGTTCAAAAAGAAATGTATACATTCACTGATAGAGGAGATCGCTCCTTAACTTTACGTCCTGAAGGAACTGCATCGGTAGTACGTTCATATGTAGAAAACAAATTGTTTGGTTTGCCAAATCAACCAATTAAACTTTACTACATGGGACCGATGTTCCGTTATGAACGTCAACAAGCAGGAAGATATCGTCAATTTGTACAATTTGGAATTGAAGCGATTGGCAGTAAAGATCCAGCTATTGATGCCGAAGTAATGGCTTTAGCAATGAAGGTTTATGAAAAAGCAGGATTAAAGAAAGTAAAATTAGTCATCAACTCACTTGGTGATACAGAAAGTCGACAAGCTCATAGAGATGCATTAATCGCTCACTTTGAACCTCATATTCAAGAATTTTGTTCGGATTGTCAAAATCGATTAGAAAAAAATCCATTACGAATTTTAGACTGTAAACGAGATCGTGAAAACCCACTGATGACCACAGCTCCAAAGTTACCAGATTATCTAAATGAAGAATCTGCAGCTTATTTTGAAAAAGTGAAACATTATTTAGAGGTTTTAAAAATTGGTTATGAAGTGGACCCGAATTTAGTCCGTGGACTCGATTATTACAACCACACGGCTTTTGAAATAATGAGCGAAGGTGAAGGATTTGGATCTATTACGACACTTGCTGGTGGTGGTCGATATAACGGTCTTGTTGAAGACCTTGGTGGACCAGAAGCACCGGGTATCGGATTTGCGATGAGTATGGAGCGTTTGTTCCTTGCTTTAGAAGCAGAAGGTAAAAGTTTTGATAATCAAGAATCGCTTGATATGTACGTTGTTTCAATGGGAGATTCAGCGAAGGATAAAGCTTTATCTTTCGTATCTGAACTAAGAGAACATAACATGTCCGTTGAAATGGATTTCTTAGACCGTAAAGTTAAAGCCCAAATGAAATCTGCCGACCGATTACATGCAAAATACGTTGTTGTTATTGGTGATACAGAACTTGAGACTGGAAAAGTCGCATTAAAGAATTTATCGACTGGAGCTCAAAAAGAAATGGCGTTTGAAGAAATCGTTGAAAATGTAGAACAACTGAAATTATCTTGGCAGGAGGAATTAGCATGACAAAACGTACACATCCATGTGGAGAAGTAGCAGAAAAAGAAATTGGACAACAGGTATTATTAAAAGGATGGGTACAAAAAAGACGCGATCTTGGTGGTTTAATATTTGTTGATTTGCGTGATCGTACGGGTATTGTTCAAGTTGTTATTAATCCAGAAATTTCACCTGAAGCATTAACGATAGGTGACAAATTAAGAAGTGAATTCGTCATTGAAATCAGTGGTGAAGTAGTTGCACGTCAAGATGCTCAAATCAATCCTAATATGAAAACAGGGAAAATTGAAGTTCAAGCATCTCACCTTACAATTATTAACGAAGCTAAAAATCCACCTTTTGCAATTGAAAACCAATCAGATGTAAATGAAGACTTACGACTAAAATATCGATATTTAGATTTGCGTCGACCGGTTATGTACGAAACATTTAAAATGCGTTCGGACGTTACCAAAACGATTCGTCAGTTTTTAGATGAAGAGACCTTCTTAGAAGTGGAAACACCAATTCTAACGAAGTCTACTCCTGAAGGCGCTAGAGATTATTTAGTTCCAAGTCGCGTACATGAAGGTGAATTTTACGCTTTACCACAATCACCTCAATTATTTAAGCAAATGCTAATGGTGTCAGGTTTTGAAAAGTACTACCAAATTGCTCGTTGTTTCCGTGATGAAGATTTGCGTGCAGACCGTCAGCCAGAATTCACGCAAATTGATATGGAAATGAGTTTCATGTCTATGGATGAAATTTTAGAATTGAATGAGCGTATGATGCAAAAAATTATGAAGCAAGTAAAAGGAATCGATATTCAAATTCCTTTCAACCGAATGAAGTATACAGAAGCTATGGATCGATTTGGGTCTGATAAACCGGATGTGCGATTTGGTCTTGAATTGCAAGATGTATCTGACTTAGTAGCTCAATCATCATTTAAAGTATTTGCTGGAGCAGTCGAATCAGGTGGTCAAGTAAAAGCAATAAATGTAAAAGGTTCTGCAGACCAATATTCTCGAAAAGATATTGATGCTTTAGGTGAATTCGCTGGACGCTACGGAGCAAAAGGGCTTGCTTGGCTGAAAGTAGATGCTGAAGGATTAAAAGGTCCAATTGCTAAATTCTTTGAGGGAGAAGATGGAGTAAATCTTTCTTCAAAATTACAAGCTGAGCCAGGGGATCTTTTATTGTTTGTTGCAGACAAGAAATCTGTCGTTGCAGATTCACTTGGCGCATTACGTTCGAAATTAGGAAAAGACTTAAAAATGATTGATGAGAACAGATATGAGTTTTTATGGATTATCGACTGGCCATTATTTGAATACGATGAGCAAGAAGGTAGATATTATGCAGCTCATCATCCATTCACAATGCCATTTGTTGAAGACATTGAGTTAATGGATTCAAATCCGATGGAAGTTCGTGCACAAGCATACGATATGGTGTTAAATGGTTATGAATTAGGTGGAGGATCTCTACGTATTTACGAAAGAGAAATTCAAGAAAAAATGTTTAGTCTTTTAGGATTTACAACTGAAGAAGCTAAAGCTCAATTCGGTTTCTTATTGGAAGCATTTGAATATGGAACACCTCCGCATGGCGGAATCGCCCTAGGTCTAGATCGTTTAGTAATGTTGTTAGCAGGCCGTACAAACTTAAGAGATACGATTGCATTTCCTAAAACTGCGAGTGCTAGTGATATCTTAACCAAAGCTCCTTCAGCAGTATCTGATGACCAATTAAAAGAACTAAGTCTTTCGGTTCGTATTCAGAATAGTGCGAAAGATTCAGAGTAAATACATTGAGTTTTTAGATATTTCATGGTAGGATACTAGTAATACGAATCCTGAAGTGTTCGTTAATTGCCAATCGCTTTTGACCGAACAATTATATCGTCGGGAATCTTACTTTTACAATAGCTGACATGCCCCCAGGGGAAGTCTTAAGTTGTAAAGTGGATACCCACCTGCTGTGTGCGGGTTCAAAACGATACGCTTCAAAATGACGGCACAGTTGGGATTCGTCTTACATTATGTATAATCCCTCTAGCAATTTGTAGTTGCTAGAGGGTTTTTCGTGGAGTAAACTACTCCGAATAGAAGTAGATTGTGAGGGAATTACATGTTACATCAATTTTCAAGAAATGAATTAGCAATCGGTACTGAAGGTGTTGAACTAATGAAAAACACTACAGTTGCTATCTTAGGAATAGGTGGGGTAGGTTCTTTTGCCGCAGAGGCTTGTGCTAGAAGTGGTGTGGGGAAGATTATCCTTGTGGATAAAGACAATGTAGACATTACAAATATTAATCGTCAACTAGTTGCGTACACTTCTACAGTTGGGCGTTCTAAATCGGAAATTATGAAGGAACGAATTTTGGATATTAATCCAAATTGTGAGGTTCATGATTTACATATGTTTTATACCGAAGAGACTTTTGAAGAATTCTTTAGTTACAATTTGGATTATGTGATTGATGCATCAGATACGATCATCTACAAGGTACATTTGATGAAGGAATGTCTTCGCCGAGGAGTAAAAATGATTTCAAGTATGGGTGCTGCCAATAAAACAGATCCAACACGATTTAAAATCGCTGATATTTCAAAAACGCATACGGACCCTTTAGCGAAAGTTATTCGATTAAAGCTTCGTAAAGAAGGTATCTATAAAGGAATTCCAGTGGTATTCTCTGATGAAAGTCCGATTATTGTAAGAGAAGATGTGGTTGAAACGGTAGGGAAACCTGATGCTAAAATTCGTAAAGCAAAAATGCCTCCGTCCTCAAATGCCTTTGTACCTTCAGTTGCTGGATTAATAGCAGCAAGTTGGGTAATTAACGACATTACAAAAGAAATTCCAGTGAATCGTGTTAGAAAATAAGTAAAAGACGTAAATCGTATTTATCGCGATTTACGTCTTTTTTTGTTTGAACGTTTCGAGTTTCTGATAAATTCCGGCTAATTTCTTTTCCTCGCCAGCTAAGACCGGTTCATAGAATTTAGTGCCAATTAAGTTATCCGGCAAGTATGTTTGGTTGACCCAGCCTCCGAAAGAACCGATTGGCGTATTATGGGGATATAAATACCCTTCATGGCCTAAAGCAGCTGCTCCGGCGTAGTGTGTATCCCTTAAATGGCTTGGAATATCTCCTACTTTACCAGCATGTATAGAGGCAATGGCAGCATCAATCGCTTTATACGCGGAATTTGATTTTTCTGAAAGACACATTTCAACCACTGCATTTGCTAATGGAATGCGCGCTTCAGGCAATCCAAGTCTTTCGGCTGCTTGAATACTGGACAATACTTGTGCACCTACTGCTGGATTTGCCATGCCAATATCCTCGTAAGCCATCACTAGTAATCTTCTTGATACAGCTACGAGATCGCCATTTTCAAGCAAGTGAGCTAAATAATACATTGCAGCATTGACATCACTTCCACGAACCGATTTTTGTAAAGCAGATAGAAGGTTATAAAAATGAGATCCTTTTTTATCCCCAAATACACCAATTCGTTCTACCAAGTTTTGAAGTAAAGCATCTTCTACTATAATAATGCCATTTTCTTCGTCAGAAGCGGAAACAACTGATTCGAGTATCGTTAAAGCTTTTCTTGCATCTCCATTAGCTGAATCAGCAATTTTCATTTGTTGCTCTTCAGAAATTTGAATCGTCAATCGCCCTAATCCTTTATGTTCATCTCGCAAAGCACGTTGAACTAATGTTAATAAATCCTCTGAAGATAAACGTTTTAATTGCTTAATTTCACCACATCGAGAACGTATCGCTGGATTCACATCGTGAAATGGATTTTCTGTTGTCGCACCGATTAAGACGATCGCTCCACTTTCAACATGTGGAAGTAAGGCATCTTGTTGTAATTTATTGAACCGATGGATTTCATCTAAAAATAAAAGAACTTTCCCTGTTATGCGAGATTCAGCTACGACGTCTTCAATATCTTTTTTTCCGGATCTTGTCGCATTTAGCGCAATGAACGGAAGGTTGCTCGTACCAGCAATCGCATAGGCAAGCGATGTTTTGCCTATTCCAGGTTCCCCGTATAAAAGCATGGAGGGGACATGACCATTTACAATCATTTTATATAAAGGTGTATTTTTCCCGATAACGTCTTTTTGTCCTGCAACTTCCTCAAGTTTTTGAGGTCTCATTCGATAAGCAAGTGGCTCTCTTTGCAAGTTGAGTTCCTCCTAATTTCGTACATTTGTTCTCCATTATACGACGTAGGTATATAAAAGTCATTTCAGAGGTCATTAGTCGGAAATGTGCTATACTATGTAGATGAATTTAATGGACTTATAGAGGTGATTTAGTTGAGAATTTCAACAAAAGGTCGATACGGATTAACGATTATGATCGAACTAGCTAAACAATTTGGAGAGGGTCCAGTACCGCTCCGTCAAATAGCAGCAGATAACAAACTTTCAGAAGCTTACCTAGAGCAACTAGTATCTCCTCTTCGAAATTCAGGGCTAATTAAAAGTGTTAGAGGCGCCCATGGTGGATATATGCTTACTAAACCTCCACATTTAATTTCAGCGGGGGATGTTATTCGTGTACTCGAAGGACCCATACAACCTGTCGAAGGTATTGAAAACGAGGCACCTCCTCAAAGAGAACTCTGGTCTCGTATACGCGATGCTGTTAAAACAGTATTAGATACAACATCAATTGAAGATTTAGCATCTTATAATGAAGAGTCATCTCCTGATGGCTATATGTATTATATTTAAGCTATATTTTTTACTATTTTAAAAGGAGAATTCCATGAACAAAATATATTTAGACCACGCAGCGACATCTCCTGTACATCCGATTGTCATTGAAAAAATGGTTCAGTCAATGAATCGAATCTATGGTAATCCGTCAAGTATTCACTCAATAGGTCGTGATGCTCGAAAAGAGTTAGATCAATCACGTGAAATTTTAGCGAAGAGCATCGGCGCAAAAGAGCAAGAAATCATTTTAACTGCTGGTGGGACAGAAGCAGATAATCTAGCCATATTTGGAACTGCTTACGCTCGGAAAAATGAAGGAAATCATATTATTACCTCTCAAATTGAACACCACGCTGTATTACACGCATGTCAAAAGCTTGAAAAGGAAGGCTTCGAAGTTACTTATTTACCAGTAAATGAGAATGGGGTCATTTCAATTGATGATGTCAAGAGAGCTTTACGTGACGATACCATTTTAGTGACGTTAATATTTGGAAACAATGAAGTGGGTACACTTCAGCCTATTAAAGAAATAGGCGACCTTTTAAAAGATCACTTAGCATCGTTCCATACAGATGCTGTACAAGCATATGGATTAGTCCCGCTTTCAGTTGACGAACTGCATGTGGATTTACTTTCTGTTTCCTCTCATAAAATAAACGGTCCAAAAGGAATTGGGTTTTTATTTCAAAAAAAAGGAACGAAACTATCTCCTCAACTGTTTGGTGGTCAGCAAGAAAAGAAACGACGAGCTGGAACTGAAAATGTACCGGCTACGATCGCATTTGCTGAAGCGGTTAAGATTTCTGAACAAACAATAGTTGAAAAAGTGGAGACATATAAACAATTTAAAGAAACGATGATTGAAATTCTTAAAAATGAGGAAATTCAGTTTAAGTTAAATGGTCATGAAAAGTTCGCTCTACCCCATATTTTAAATATTAGTTTCCCGCATACAGACGTCGAATCTTTGCTTGTTAATTTAGACGTGGAGGGATTAGCTGTTTCAAGTGGGTCTGCTTGTACAGCAGGTTCAATTGACCCTTCCCATGTCCTTGTGGCGATGTATGGAGAAAAAGCGGAGGAACTGCGTAATTCAATTCGTTTTAGCTTCGGATACGGTTTGACTATTCAGGATATAGAAGAAGCAGCGAAGAAAACAGCAAAAGTTGTAAAAAGACTTGTGAAATAATATTAGGAAAAGGTGATCGACATGCAAGAAGTTAAAAATCCTGCAAATACACGCGTTGTAGTTGGTATGTCTGGCGGTGTAGATTCTTCAGTTGCAGCTTATTTATTAAAAAAACAAGGGTATGATGTCATAGGTATTTTTATGAAAAACTGGGACGATACAGACGAGAATGGTGTTTGTACGGCCACTGAGGATTATGACGATGTTATTAAAGTTTGTAATCAGATAGGCATTCCTTATTACGCAGTTAATTTTGAAAAACAATATTGGGATAAAGTATTTACTTACTTTTTAGAAGAATATAAAGCGGGAAGAACACCTAACCCTGATGTGATGTGTAATAAAGAAATTAAGTTCAAAGCATTTTTAGAGCATGCTATTAGTTTAGGAGCTGATTATTTAGCTACTGGTCACTATGCGCAAGTTAAAGAAATAGATGGCGAAACACAACTTTTACGTGGACTTGATAACAACAAAGATCAAACTTACTTTTTAAATCAATTGTCTCAAGAACAATTGTCAAAAGTGATGTTTCCAATTGGACATTTAGAGAAAAAACTAGTGCGAGAAATTGCTTCTGAAGCAGGATTAGCCACAGCAACCAAAAAAGATTCCACAGGTATTTGTTTCATAGGGGAACGAAATTTTAAAGAATTTTTGAGTCAGTATTTACCAGCGCAACCAGGTAATATGGTCACGATGGACGGGGAAAAAATGGGTCGTCACGATGGTTTGATGTATTATACAATTGGTCAACGTCATGGGCTAGGGATAGGTGGCGCAGGTGACCCTTGGTTTGTTTTAGGTAAGAATTTAGAAAAAAACGAGTTGTTAGTTGGGCAAAATATTCATCATGAAGCACTTTTTTCAGATCAATTAACGGCTGTAAATATGAGCTTTACAACGACCAAACCATTAGATACCATATTTAGTTGTACTGCGAAATTTAGATATCGCCAAGAAGATGTTAAGGTAAAAGTTGAGCTAACTCCTTCTAACGGTGCTATTATTTCATTTGCTGAACCTGTTCGTGCAATTACCCCAGGACAAGCAGTTGTTTTATACGACGGTGACGTTTGTCTAGGTGGCGGAACGATTGATGAAGTAATGAAGCAGGGGAAAAAACTAACTTATGTTGGTTAAGGAAGTAGGAGTGGTAACGTGAATGAACTAGATTTAGGCATTTTAGCAATTCAAAATAAAGATTATGAACAAGCAGTTGTTCATTTCAATAACGCAATTGAAGAAGAACCTAACAACCCATTAGGATACATTAACTTTGGGAATTTATTAGCTCGCATGAATGAAATTGAACGTGCGGAAAGATTTTTTCAAAAAGCTTTAACGCTAGATGAGCAGTCGGCAACTGCTTATTATGGCTTGGCTAATTTGTATTATGAACATGAGCGCTTTGAAGAGGCTGCTAAACTTTATGAAAAAGCCATTAAGTTTAACATTCAAGGTGCAGATGCTTGCTTTATGTTAGGAAAATGTTTTGAACGATTAGGCAATCCAAAGTTAGCACTGCCTTACTTACAAAGAGCTGCAGAACTTGAACCAGAAGACATTCAAATTCGTCTATCTTATGGGATCGGATTAGCAGCTTTAGAAATGTTTAAAGAAGCAGAACCAGAGTTTGTTTATGTCATTCATGAAGATATAAACAATGCCGATGCTCATTATAATTTAGGTGTACTATACGCAGTCTCAACTGACCGAACTGAGGATGCACTTTATCATTTAAAACAAGCATATACACTTCAACCAAATTTTGATCAAGCTCGATACGTATATGACATGATTGCTCTACGAAATTAATGTGAATGGAGATGAATGGTTTGCCAAATCAAATCGAATTATTCAACCAAGACGCTTTGTTTATAGTTGGCAAACCAGTTGTCACCATTTTTCATAACCCCACAAACTTATTCTCCATTATTAAACTCAAAATCAGTGAGACAAACAGTACGTTCGATGATAAAGAGATTATTGTTACAGGGTACTTTCCACCGTTAATGAATGAAGAAATGTATCGTTTTACTGGTCAAATCAAACAGCACCCAAAGTATGGAACACAATTCCAAGTTGAAACATTCTCGAAAGATGTACCGGAGACAGAACAAGGAATTATCCATTATTTATCAAGTGATTTGTTTCCAGGTATTGGACGTAAAACGGCTGAAACCATTGTCAAGAAGCTTGGGAAAGATGCAATTCGTCTTATTTTAGACGACCCAGAATCGCTGGATACTGTCCCAAAATTAGCGAAAGAAAAAAAGGAAACGATTCGTTTTACGCTGGAGCAAAATTTAGGATTAGAACGTGTGATGATTCAATTAAATGAATGGGGTTTTGGACCACAGCTAGCTATGCGTATCTATCAAACCTATCGAGAAGAGACAATCGAAGTATTAATGAAGAATCCTTTTCGATTAATTGAAGATGTAGAAGGAATTGGCTTTCATCGTGCAGATGAATTAGGTGGAAAATTAGGCATGACAGGGAATCATCCTGATCGAATTAAAGCAGCAGTCTTTCATTTGCTAAATGCTGCATCTTTAAGTGAAGGGCATGTGTATCTACATGCTGAGCATATATTACCGAATGTGAAACAATTATTAGAATCTAGTCAGTTTGAAGAGGTGCCTTTTGATGCCATTTCTAATGCTTGTATCGAATTAGTTGAAGATGGGAAACTGGCAGGTGAGATGTCTCGTTTTTACTTGCCATCTCTCTATTTTTCAGAGGTTGGCATAGCTTCCAAACTTGAGCTTTTAATTCAAGAACAGAAGGAGCGAACGGGCTTTCCTACTTCCGAAATTAGAAAAGCACTTGGAGATGCCGAGGAACGGCTAGGTGTAACCTATGCTGAAACTCAAATAGCTGCAATAGAACTTGGTATGAATGCTTCTGTGATGTTGTTAACAGGAGGTCCAGGTACTGGTAAAACGACCGTTGTTAGAGGTCTGGTTGAGGTTTACGCAGAATTACACGGCTTAACACTTGACCCAAAAGACTATGCTAAAAAAGAAGAACCATTTCCAATCATTTTGGCTGCTCCTACAGGTAGGGCTGCGAAACGTTTAAATGAATCGACGGGTCTGCCTGCAATGACGATTCACCGTTTACTTGGTTTTACAGGTCAAGATAAAGAAGAAGAGACAGATCGAGATATAAAAGGAAAGCTAATCATTATTGATGAAATGTCGATGGTCGATACATGGCTTGCACATCAGTTGCTAAAAGCGATACCTGAAGGAGCTCAAGTCATCTTTGTAGGCGATCAAGATCAACTACCACCCGTGGGACCAGGGCAAGTATTAAAAGATTTACTTGGATCAAGTCGAATCCCAACCGTTGAATTGACGGATATTTATCGTCAATCAGCTGGGTCCTCTATCATTGAGCTTGCACATCAAATGAAAAAAGGAAAAATGCCAACGAATTTAACGGATAAAACGTCAGATCGTTCGTTTATAAAAGCGGGGCCGGAACAAATTTCAAAAGTTGTTGAACAAGTCATTAATAGTGCACTTGCTAAAGGCCACACGATTAAAGAACTACAAGTATTAGCACCGATGTACAAAGGACCTGCTGGTATTGATGCTTTAAATAAAATGATTCAAGAAATGGTTAACCCTAATGATACTAAAAAACGTAAAGAACTAACTTTTGGTGATACGATTTATCGAATTGGTGATAAAGTACTTCAATTGATCAATCAACCAGAAAGCCATGTATTTAATGGTGATATGGGCGAAGTTATAAGTATTTCAAAAGCCAGTGAAAACGTTGAAAAACAAGATATGATGGTCGTTTCTTTTGAAGGGATTGAAGTCACCTATCAACGTAGTGATTTAGGTCAGCTAACATTAGCTTATTGTTGTTCTATTCATAAATCTCAAGGTAGTGAATTTCCGATTGTCATTATGCCTGTTGTCAGAAGTTATATGAAAATGTTGCGTCGAAATTTACTGTATACCGGCATTACAAGGGCTAAGAATTTCTTGATTCTTTGTGGGGATGCTGATGTATTTAAATATGGGATTGAACGTAATGATGACCTTGCTCGTTTAACTTCTTTAAAAGAAAGGTTAAACAACCAGGAAGTATCTGTGGAATCAGAGAAACTGGAGGATACTACTACTACAGTTGAAGAAGTAGAAAATCAAGAATTGGCAATCTTAACGGCTGCTAATCATCTCTCGATTCATCCTTTAGTTGGCATGAATGGTTCAACTCCTTACGATTTTTTGGAAGAAGTGAATTGACACAAAGGCAATTGTTTTTTATACTAAAAAAAAGTTGCTCAATTTGAGGAAGTATTTTCATTCATTCTTCAAGTAAAGCAAGCATAATTAAACACGTTGATAGAGAAAGTACATTTATAATTCTTGTCTTAGAAAAAGGTTCCCCGGCTGAAAGAACCTTCAAGTATTTGAATGGAAAGCTACTCTTAAGTGCAGCTAATCCCTGCCGTGAGCCGCGTTAAGGCATAATCGAGAGACAGCAGTCACGTTTTGCTGTAACTAGGGTGGTACCGCGAATTTAAAGCCTTCGTCCCTTTTTTAGGGGATTGAGGGCTTTTTCTATTTTAAGGAGGAATGAAAGATGAAAACAGCAGCAGAAATACGTCGAATGTATTTAGATTTCTTTATTGAAAAAGGCCATGCAGTTGAACCAAGTGCTCCACTCGTTCCAATCAATGATAATTCATTACTTTGGATTAATAGTGGCGTTGCTACCTTGAAGAAGTATTTTGATGGACGTGTTATACCTGAAAATCCACGTATTACAAATGCACAAAAATCGATTCGCACAAACGATATCGAAAATGTGGGGAAAACAGCACGACACCATACGTTTTTTGAAATGCTTGGGAACTTTTCGATTGGAGAATACTTTAAAAAAGAAGCAATTGAATGGGCTTGGGAATTTCTAACGGATAAAAAATGGATGGGCTTTGATCCGGAACTTCTATCCATTACCGTACATCCAGAAGATGAAGAAGCTTATGCGATTTGGAGAGACGTGATCGGTATTCCAGAAGAACGAATTATTCGTTTGGAAGGAAACTTTTGGGATATTGGAGAAGGACCAAGTGGACCTAACTCTGAAATCTTCTATGACCGTGGTGAAAGCTACGGCAATGATCCAACAGATCCCGAAATGTATGCAGGTGGAGAAAACGACCGTTATTTAGAAATTTGGAATTTAGTTTTCTCGGAATTTAATCACAATCCAGATCATACGTATACACCATTACCAAAACAAAATATTGATACTGGAATGGGCCTAGAACGTATGGCGTGTGTTGTGCAAAATGTTCCAACTAATTTTGATACAGATCTGTTTATGCCAATCATTCATAAAACTGAGGAAGTATCTTCAAAATCGTACGGAAAAGATTTAAATGATGATTTAGCATTTAAAGTAATTGCTGACCATACGCGTACGGTTGCATTTGCAATTGGTGATGGTGCTTTACCATCTAATGAAGGACGTGGGTATGTATTACGTAGACTATTACGTCGTGCTGTACGTTACGGGAAAAATTTAGGGATTGATCGTCCATTCATGTATACACTGGTTCCGATTATTGGCGAAATCATGAACGATTTTTATCCTGAAGTGGAAGCGAAACAAGATTTCATTATGCGCGTTATTAAAAATGAAGAAGAACGTTTCCATGAAACATTGCAAGATGGACTAAGTATATTATCAGCTGTCATATCATCTCAGCAAGAAGCAGGTTTGAACATTATTCCTGGTAATGATGCTTTCCGTTTATATGATACGTACGGATTTCCAGTAGAGTTAACCGAAGAGTACGCTGAAGAAGCTGGAATGACGGTTGATCATGAAGGGTTTAAAGCATCGCTGGAAGAACAACGCACACGTGCTCGTTCAGCAAGAAAAGACGTTGACTCAATGCAAGTACAATCAGAAGTTTTAGGTAATCTTAAAGAAGAGAGTACTTTTGTTGGTTATGATACTTTAGCAATAAGCACGAAAGCGCTTGTTATCATTAAAGATGGTGAAATAGTAAACCATGCTAATGAAGGTGATGAAGTAAAACTAATTCTTGAACAAACACCTTTTTATGCTGAAAGTGGCGGACAAATTGCTGATCATGGTTCACTAGAAAGTGATTTGTTTAAAGGCTTTGTAAAAGACGTTCAAAAGGCTCCAAACGGTCAAAATTTACACACAGTTTTAATTGAATCAGGAGAGCTTACAACGGGTCATGAAGTAACAGCATCAGTTGACCAATCGTTAAGAAACTCTACTGTTAAGAACCATACCGCTACACATCTTTTACACCAAGCATTAAAGGATGTATTAGGAACGCATGTTAACCAAGCAGGTTCTTATGTTGGACCTGACCGATTACGTTTTGACTTCTCTCATTTTGGCCAAGTAACAAAAGAAGAACTCGAAAAGATTGAACAACAAGTAAATGAAAAAATTTGGGCAGATATTCAAGTTATTACAGGCTATCATGGGATTGATGAAGCGAAGCAAATGGGCGCAATGGCGTTGTTTGGTGAAAAATACGGTAAGATTGTTCGTGTCGTATCAATTGACAGTTACTCACTTGAATTATGCGGTGGATGCCATGTAAGTAATACTTCGCAAATTGGATTCTTTAAACTTGTTTCAGAAAGTGGCATTGGAGCGGGAACTCGACGAATTGAAGCTCTAACTGGAAAAGCTGCTTATGAATTAATTAAAGCAGAGGAACAACTTTTGAGTGAAGTTGCAGCTTTAGTGAAATCAAATCCGAAAGATTTATTAACAAAAATCCAAGGATTACAGATGGAAATGAAACAAATGCAAAGAGAAAATGAATCATTATCTGCAAAAATTGCAAATAGCCAGTCGTCTTCTGTGCTTTCAAATGCACAAGAAATGAATGGTGTTACGGTTTTATCTGCGCGTGTTGAAGCGAAAGATAATAACCAATTACGACAAATGATAGACGAATTAAAAACAAAAATGAAACAGGCTGTTATTGTTTTAGGTGCAACTGAAGAAGGAAAAGTTATGTTAATCGCTGGTGTAACAAACGATTTATCAGGTGGCAAATATCATGCAGGAAATCTTGTGAAATTTGTTGCAGAACAATGTGATGGCAAGGGTGGAGGTCGTCCGGATATGGCGATGGCCGGCGCTAAAGATGCTTCAAAACTTGATGGTGCTTTACAATCTGTGTATGATTATGTCAAATCCGTTTAATTGTCAGATGAAATCGGTTATACTAATGTTGTAAGTCAAAATCATATATATATGTACAACCCATTTTTTCTGAAAGCGAGGTGCTGATCATGAGTTCATTTGACAAGACGATGAAGTTTAACTTTCCAGAAGAGTCTATGGAACAAGAAGTAAAACAAGTAATGCTTCATGTCCATTCGGCACTTGAAGAGAAAGGTTACAACCCAATTAACCAAATCGTCGGCTATTTACTTTCGGGTGATCCGGCATATATTCCTCGCCATCAAGAAGCACGTAATTTGATACGCAAGCTTGAGCGAGACGAAATACTTGAAGAGCTTGTTAAGTTTTATATCAAGAAGAATAACGAGGCGTAGACATGAGAATAATGGGGCTTGATGTTGGTTCAAAAACGGTTGGTATCGCTGTTAGCGATGCTTTCGGTTGGACAGCCCAAGGGATTGAAACCATCAAAATTGATGAAAGTAATAACCAATTCGGCATTGATCGGATTGAAGAACTTGTGAAATCTCATGAAGTGTCTACTTTTGTTGTAGGTTATCCAAAAAACATGAACAACAGTATTGGTCCTAGAGCTGAAGCATCTGAAAGGTTCGCTGAATTGCTCAAAGTGACATTTAACAAACCTGTTGTTTTATGGGATGAACGCTTGACAACGGCTGCTGCAGAAAGAATGTTAATACAAGCAGATGTGAGCCGTAAAAAAAGGAAACAAGTGATTGATAAAATGGCTGCGGTTATGATTTTACAAGGTTACTTAGACAGCAAATCTAATATGAGGTGATTGGAATGGAACACGGACAACAAAACATTACAGTAGTAGATGATAACGGTACAGAGCAATTATGCGAGATTCTTTTTACATTTGAGTCAGATGAATTTAAAAAATCATATGTTCTTTACTACCCAATAGGTGCAGAAGAGGATGAAAATGAAGAGATTGAAATTCATGCATCTTCTTTCTTACCATCAGAAGATGGTAAAGATGGCGAACTTCAACCAATCGAAACTGACGAAGAGTGGGCGATGATTGAAGAAATGCTTAACACTTTCTTAGATGAAGAAGAGGAAGAAGACGAAGAATAATCAATCTTTCTAAAGGTGGAATGAATAAAATCATTCCACCTTTTTCTTTTGTGTAAAATTCTAGTATAATAAGTGTCAGATAGAGGGGGGAAACCCGTGGAAAACGAAACAAAAAAAGAGATCATGTTTAATCGTATGAAAGAAAAGAAAAAAGAAGTGAAAATTGTTCGACGGATTGTGCTTGCAATTGTCCTAATTGTCTTGATTGGCGGGGGTATTGCAGCCTATAGTGGATACAATTATGTAAAGAGTGCTTTACAACCGATGGATGAAAAATCTGAAAAAGTTATCCCTATTACAGTAGAAATTGGTTCAAATTTAGATTCAATTGCAACACTATTAGAAAAAAATGAGATTATTAAAGATGCTCGTATTTTCAAATATTATGCAAAGTTTAACAACGAATCAGATTTCCAAGCAGGTGATTATGGCTTAACTCAAGCGATGACTCTTGACGAATTAATTGAAAGTTTAAAAACAGGTAAAGTATATCGTGAACCAGTATTCACTATGACAGTACCTGAAGGTTTAACATTGGGTCAAATAGCGGCTGTTGTTGAAAAGAGAACTGCTCATTCAGCAGAAGACTTTTTAGAACTTGTGAAAGATCCAGTTTTTATCGACGAAATGATTAATAAATATCCAACTTTATTGACTGATGAAGTAAAAGGCGAGAATGTTCGTTACGCATTTGAAGGGTATTTATATCCTGCTACGTATGCTTTTTATGAAGAAAACCCATCTTTAGAAGAAATCGTTGATCAAATGTTGAGTTCGACTGCTACTGTAGTTGCACCTTACACAGATGTGTTAGTAGAACAAGAAAAGTCGGTACATTGGCTACTAACATTTGCTTCCTTATTAGAAGAAGAAGCAACAGCTTCAACTGATCGAGAAATGATTGCGAGTGTATTCTTTAATCGTATTGAAAAAGGGATTCCTTTACAAACGGATCCAACTGTTTTGTATGCATTTGAAGGGGAAAGAGACAGTATTGCCACTGATAAAAATACAGAACATCCATATAACACATATTCCGTTCAAGGTTTACCACCAGGACCGATTGCTAATCCAGGACAAGC
>JAHIWI010000098.1 GCA_018816185.1 Bacillota bacterium | reverse complement strand
TAATTGGTTGTGGTTTTATTGTGTTTAATTAAACTTATTACTAATAATTAGTACCAACTCTTAAGTATTTTTGGGTTATCTATTTCAAATTGAACAAAAAAAGACTAAAATAGAAGGGGTACGTAATTACATACACTTAAGGGGAGTTCGCGATGTTAAAAGTACAAGAAATACGTGAAATCATAAAATTAATCGATCATTCAACAATTGATGAGTTTGTTTACGAGTCTGAAGGAACAAAAGTAAAATTAAAAAAGAATAACGGTCATGTGCACACAGAAGGTTTGAGTTCAACAACTCAACCTGTTGCACAACCAATTGTAAATGCCGCACAAGAAGCTCCAGTTGCAGCAGCACCAAAAAATGATAAAGTTGAATCGTTTTCAGCTGAAGAAGTAAAAGAGCCAGCAATTCTAGATGCATCATTGCACAAAATTACTTCACCAATGGTTGGTACCTATTATCAATCTTCGTCACCGGATTCACCTGCATATGTTCAAGTTGGTGACAAGGTAAATGCTGACGCGGTAGTTTGTATTGTGGAAGCTATGAAATTGTTTAATGAGATCGAAGCAGAAGTGTCAGGCGAGATTGTTGAAATCTTAGTTGAAGATGGACAACTTGTAGAATATGGCCAACCTCTGTTCTTAGTAAAAGCGAACTGAGGGGGATTAAAATGAAAAAAGTTCTAATTGCTAATCGTGGAGAAATTGCAGTTCGTATCATTCGTGCTTGCAAAGAATTAGATATCGAAACAGTTGCCGTTTACTCAGAAGCTGATCATGATGCTTTACATGTGCAAATGGCTGATGAATCATACTGTATCGGTCCGAAATTGTCTAAAGATAGTTATTTAAGCTTCTCAAACATTATTAGTGTTGCCAAGCTAACAGGTTGTGACGGGATTCACCCAGGTTATGGTTTCTTAGCGGAAAATGCTTCATTTGCTGAATTATGTGAGCAATGTAATATTACATTTATTGGACCTACTTCAGATGCAATATCTAAAATGGGTACAAAAGATGTCGCGAGAGAAACGATGAGAAAAGCTGGAGTGCCAGTCGTACCAGGTTCTACCGGCATCGTTGCTGACGACCAAGAGGGTCTCGCAATAGCTCGAGAAATTGGATTCCCTGTAATCATAAAAGCTACCGCTGGTGGTGGAGGTAAAGGGATTCGTGTAGCTCGTACGGAAGAAGAGCTTGTAAAAGGAATTCAGATTACGCAAAAAGAAGCTGCGGCTGCTTTTGGTAATCCAGGCGTCTATATTGAAAAATTCATTGAAGTTTTCCGCCACATTGAAATTCAAGTTCTTGCCGATCAGTATGGAAATGCAATCCATCTTGGAGAAAGAGATTGTTCCATTCAACGTCGTATGCAAAAGTTAGTTGAAGAAGCTCCATCACCTGCATTATCTCCAGAATTGCGTGCTGAAATGGGCGAAGCTGCTGTAAAAGCTGCACTAGCTGTAAACTACCGAAGTGCTGGGACAGTTGAATTTATTTTTGACCATATTAATCAAAAGTTTTATTTCATGGAAATGAATACACGTATTCAAGTTGAACATCCGGTTACTGAGATGATCACGGGAATCGATTTAATTCAGCAACAGTTGAAAATTGCTTCTGGTGAAAAACTAAGATATGAACAATCTGATGTGAAAATAAACGGTTGGTCAATCGAATGTCGTATTAATGCAGAAAATCCAGCTAAAAACTTTATGCCTTCAGCGGGTAAAATTTCAATGTACTTAGCTCCAGGTGGTTATGGAGTTCGTGTGGATTCTGCAATGTATACGGGTTATAGCATCCCGCCATACTATGACTCTATGGTTGCAAAATTAATTACACATGCTGATACACGTGAAGAAGCAGTAGCTAAAATGAAACGTGCATTAAGTGAGTTTGTGATTGAAGGAGTATTTACAACGATTCCTTTGCATGCAAAACTAATGGATCATGAAGTATTTAAATCTGGAGATTTCGATACGAAGTTTTTAGAAACGTATGATGTATTAAACTCCTAGAGAGGATGGATTAAAATGGTTGAAAAAACAACTTCCGCTTATGTTCAAATGACACCTTCGGGTAAAGAAGAACTAGGTAAAATAGAAGTAGCACCAGAAGTGTTGGAAGTAATAGCAGGTATTGCTACAACTGATGTTGAAGGAGTAGCTGGTACGCGTGGAAGCTTTGCGTCCGGTGTCGTTGAAAGACTTGGCAAAAAGGTGCATGGTAAAGGGATTAAAACCGAATTAACAGATCAAGGTTTATTTGTTGAAATTTACTGTGTTGTTCAATACGGTGCTGCTATCCCAACTGTAGCAAAAGAAGTTCAAAATCAAGTCCGTCAAGCGATTTTCAATATGACTTCACTTGAAACAAAAGAAGTAAATGTTCATATCACGGGTGTTCAATTTGAACATCAAAAAGAATCAACTATAGAATAATGCAAAGCATCACTCCTTCATTGTGAGTGATGCTTTTTTCTGAACTTTCGAAAATCATGTTGAGTATGTTTTGTAAGTACGAAATATGCTATGATGTGTTCGGATACTTAAAGCAGGATAAAAGGAGAACACATACATGAAAAGAAGAGAAGCCCGTGAAAAAGCGTTGCAAACTTTGTTTCAACTTGAAAACACTGGTCTAACTGTAGAAGATGCAAAAAGTCATGTTTTGGACGGTAACTCTGACTCGTTCTACGAGCAATTAGTAGTTGGAACGACTGAGCACTTAACACAAATTGATGAATCATTAGTTAGCCATTTAGAAAACTGGTCATTAAGCCGATTGCCTAAAATTGAACGTACTGTTTTAAGATTAGCGGTATATGAGTTATTGTTCATGAAAGATGCACCAGCAAAAGTGATCATGAACGAAGCGATTGAACTTTGCAAAACGTTTGGTGACGAAAAGTCTAGTAAATTTGTTAATGGAGTTCTTTCAAAATACGCAGATTCTTAAGCGATTTAAATTAGGGGGCCAACATGTCGAGTGTCTTGATTAATGGAAATGAAATAGGAAAAGTCATACGCAATAATTTACAAACACGTATTGAAGATTTGAAAAAGCAAGGGGTCGTACCAGGTTTAGCTGTTGTACTGGTAGGAGATAATGCTGCTTCAAAAACCTATGTTACCAATAAACAAAAAACATGCGAATCATTAGGCATGCACTCGCGTCTACTTTCGTTTACATCCTCTTTAAGTCAAGAAGAATTAATGACAACGATACATGATTTAAACACTGATGAGTCTATTCATGGAATCCTTGTGCAATTGCCTCTTCCTAAACATTTTGATGAATCACTTATTTTATCTGCCATCTCACCAGATAAAGATGTTGATGGCTTTCATCCTAATAACGTAGGGAAAATGCTTTTAGGACAAGAAACATTTTTACCATGTACGCCATTTGGTGTAATGAAGTTATTAGAACATAGTGGGATAGAAATCGCAGGAAAACATGCTGTGGTCGTAGGTCGAAGTAATATTGTAGGAAAACCAATGGGTCAATTACTTTTACAGAAAGATGCGACCGTTACCTATGCTCATTCAAAAACTCCGGATTTAGGTTCTATTACTCGTCAAGCAGACATTTTAGTTGTGGCAGTTGGAATTGCTAAGTTAATTCAAGCTGAACACATTAAAGATGGAGCGATTGTAATTGACGTTGGAATGAACCGTGATGAAAACAATAAGTTGTGTGGTGATGTTGATTTTGCTTCCGTTTCACAAAAAGCATCATTTATTACACCAGTTCCTGGTGGAGTGGGTCCAATGACGATCACGATGTTGATGGAAAACACCATTCAATCGGCAGAAAATAAGTTACGTCAAGACAAATGAGTTTATTACAGGTAAAATAGGTAAAAGAAGCTGTTTTTCTTATAGAAAGACAGCTTTTCTATTTCTTCTTTTTAAGGAGCTATGATTTCGTGTCTTCTATTTCTTATTTAACGGTTAAAGCCTTAACTAAATACATAAAGCGTAAATTTGATGCCGATCCTCATATGCGAAATGTATATGTAAAAGGTGAGCTTTCAAATGTTAAAATTCATACTAGTGGTCATATTTATTTCACCCTCAAAGATGAACAGTCTAGGATGCCGGCAGTTATGTTTGCAGCTCAAGCTCGTTCAATGAAATTCAAGCCTGAAAACGGCATGAATGTTTTGATTCAAGGTGATATTAATGTCTATGAAAATTCTGGTCAATATCAGCTTTATACACAACATATGCAGCCAGATGGGATAGGCGAGTTATTTATTGCCTACGAACAACTCAAGAAAAAGCTCGATCAAGAAGGGCTTTTTCATCCATCAAGAAAAAAAGTCATCCCGTCTTTCCCTAACAAGATTGGTGTCATTACGGCAACAACTGGTGCTGCAATACGAGATATTGTAACGACTTTAAATCGTCGGTATCCTTTAGCGGAAGTCCTCATATTTCCCGCTTTAGTTCAAGGTGCTGGAGCCGCTCCGAGTATTGTAAAATCAATTCATGCAGCACATCAAAATCATGGGTTAGATGTGTTGATAGTTGGTCGTGGTGGCGGCTCTATTGAGGATTTATGGGCATTCAATGAAGAAGTTGTTGCACGTGCAATTGCTGAAAGTTCAATCCCAATCATCAGTGCAGTTGGTCATGAGACAGATACAACCATTGCTGATTACGTATCCGATCTTCGAGCGCCAACTCCTACGGCTGCTGCGGAATTAGCCGTGCCAAGTCAAATTGAATTATTACAACAAACGGTAAGGTTATCCAATCAATTAGTTCAGTTAACAACCACTTTGATCACTCAGGAAAGAAAAAGGTTAAATCGAGTAGCATCATCTTATCCACTTGCTTATCCGGAGCGGCTTTATCGACCGTTTATTGAAAGGCTGACAAGATTGCAGGAACAACTAGAAAAAAACAGAAAAACAATTTTGGTAAATAAAACAGATTTGTTTACTCAGAAAACGATACGTTTGCAACTGCAAAATCCAAATCGAATGATTTTACCATTGCAAAAAAACGTGCAAAACTTGCGAAGTAGACTTCAATTGGCGACTAAGAGTACTTTCCAAGAAAAAGAAAAGTCTTTTGTCAGTACAGTAAGAACACTTGAAGCTTTAAATCCATTAACGATTATGAGTAGAGGATATAGTATTGCTTATCAAAATCAGCAAGTCGTGAAATCAATTCATGAAGTGAAAGTAGACGAGACGATCGAAGTGTCTTTACAAGATGGGCAAATTCAAGCTACCATTACATCTATTTCTGAAAAAGTAGAAGGAGAATGAACATGACAAAAAAAGCAGTTTCTTTCGATCAAGCAATTCAAGAACTTGAGGATATTGTACGTCAATTAGAACAAGGTGATGTACCCCTAGAAGATGCTATTTCGCTTTATAAAAAAGGGATGGAACTATCTTCGGTTTGCCACGATAAATTACAAAATGCTGAGAAACAATTAATTTCGATTATGGATGAGAATGGAGAAAAAACACCTTTTAATCAATCTGATAAAGAAGGAAAAACTGAATGAATATGAACCTCAAAAATTTTATGAATGGTCATTTACCATTAATTGAAAAAGAGCTTGAATTTCAAATTCAGTCCATTTCTGCTCCACAACCATTAAAAGAATCTATGTTGTATTCTGTGTTAGCTGGAGGAAAGAGGATTCGACCTCTTTTTCTTTTGGCTGTGTTAGATTTTTTAAATGAACAACATAAAGATGCATATACTATTGGTGCTGCGATTGAAATGATTCATACCTATTCATTGATTCATGATGACCTGCCAAGTATGGATAATGATGATTATCGCCGTGGGAAATTAACGAACCATAAAGTGTACGGTGAAGCATTAGCCATACTAGCTGGTGATGCACTTCTAACATATTCTTTTGGCATGATTTCTCGCTTACCTAACTTGAATTCCGATTCTAAACTAGATTTAATTCAAGCATTTAGTCAAGCATCTGGTGCAGAAGGAATGGTTGGTGGGCAAGTACTTGATATGGAAAGCGAACGAAAAAAAATCAGTGTTACTGAACTTGAATTTATTCATAAAAACAAAACGGGTGCATTGTTAGAATTCAGTATTTATGCAGGAGCAATTTTGGCAAATGCTACAGGTGAAAAGGTCGATGCACTAAAAAATTACGCCCGTCATATAGGCATTGCTTTTCAAATTCAAGATGACATTCTTGATATAGAAGGAACTTCAGAAACCCTGGGTAAAACGGCAGGGAAAGATGTGGCGAGTGATAAAAATACATATCCTGCCTTGTTAACCTTACAAGGTGCGAAAGATAAAAAGGAATGGCATATTAATCAAGCCCTTTCTAGCCTACGAACAATTAATGAAGAATCAGGTATATTAGACGAATTAGCTGCTTATATCATTAATCGAAGCAATTAACATAGTGAGGTATTGTTTGTACAATTCCTTTACATTGTTATAATGAAATTAAATAAAAAATACAGATAACTGGGAAAAGGTGAGTGATGGATATGGATTTAAATACAATAACTAATCCATCTTTTATAAAAGATTTATCACACGAACAACTTTTAGAGTTAAGTGATGATATTCGTGCGTTTTTAATTGAAAAACTTTCTGTAACTGGTGGTCACATCGGACCAAATCTTGGTGTAGTCGAACTTACAGTTGCCTTACATCGCGCATTTAATAGCCCAGAAGATAAATTCATTTGGGATGTTGGGCACCAAGCTTATGTGCATAAAATTTTGACTGGACGTGGCAATCAATTCGATACATTACGCCAATTTAAAGGTCTTTGTGGATTTCCGAAGCGCATCGAAAGTGAACATGACGTTTGGGAAACTGGTCACAGTTCCACGTCACTTTCGGCTGCTATGGGTATGGCTGCAGCGCGTGATATTAAAAAGGATAAAAATTATGTGATACCAATTATCGGTGATGGCGCACTCACCGGTGGGATGGCTTTGGAAGCTTTGAATCATATTGGGCATGAAAAAACGGACATGATTGTCATTTTAAATGACAATGAAATGTCGATTGCACCCAATGTAGGAGCATTGCATACGGTTTTAGGGAAATTACGAACAGCCGGTAAATATAACAAAGTCAAAGATGATTTAGAATATTTGTTGAAGAAAATCCCAGCAGTAGGTGGAAAACTTGCTTCTACTGCTGAGCGAGTTAAAGATAGCCTGAAATATTTATTGGTGTCAGGTATTTTCTTTGAAGAGCTTGGCTTTACTTACTTAGGACCAATTGATGGACATAACTATCAAGATTTACAAGATACCTTACAAAACGCGAAGAAGATGAAAGGTCCTGTACTTGTTCATGTTCTGACGAAAAAAGGGAAGGGCTTTAGCCCTGCAGAAGAAGACAAAATCGGTACTTGGCATGGTACAGGTCCATATAAAATGGAGACTGGTGCATTTGTTAAGTCCTCTTCAACTGCGCCTTCTTGGAGTGGATTAGTAGCTGAAACCGTTCGAAAACTTGCGCGTGAAGATGAACGCATTGTAGCTATTACACCCGCAATGCCGGTAGGATCTAAATTAGAAGGCTTTGCTAGTGAATTTCCAACTCGAATGTTTGATGTTGGTATTGCAGAACAACATGCCACAACAATGGCAGCTGGGTTAGCAACGCAAGGTATGAAACCTTTCCTAGCGATTTATTCGACATTTTTACAACGTGCCTATGATCAAGTCGTTCATGATATTTGTCGCCAAAACTTAAATGTTTTTATCGGGATAGATCGTTCTGGTTTAGTTGGGGCAGATGGGGAAACGCATCAAGGCGTATTCGACATTGCTTTCTTAAGACATTTACCGAATATGGTGATCATGATGCCGAAAGACGAAAATGAAGGTCAACATATGGTGAAGACAGCAATCGAATATAATGATGGTCCTATCGCTCTACGTTATCCTCGTGGAAATGGACTTGGCGTCCCGATGGATGAGCAATTGCAAACGATTCCAATTGGAACTTGGGAAGTGCTACGACCTGGAAGTGATGCTGTTATTTTAACATTTGGGACAACCATTCCTCTTGCGTTAGAAGCAGCTGAGAGATTGTCAATTCTCGGTATTCAAGCTGAAGTTGTGAATGCTCGGTTTATCAAACCGCTAGACGAATCCATGTTACATGAAATTGTTAAGCGTAAGCTTCCAATTTTCACAGTCGAAGAAGCTGTTCTTCAAGGTGGGTTTGGTAGTAGTGTTATTGAATTCTTAAGTGATCACCAATATTCAAACACTACAGTAAGTAGAATGGGTATACCTGATCATTTTATTGAGCATGGAAGTGTTGAAGAATTATTAGATGAAATTCACTTAACCTCTGATGAATTAGTCGTAAGAATAGAGGATGTTATTAAAGAGAAACGTCAGACAGGTACACATGTGCTATGAGTAAAATTGCGAAAGAACGAGTGGACGTTTTGCTGGTTGAACGCGGATTAAGTGAAACGCGTGAAAAAGCAAAGCGAGCTATTATGGCTGGGACAGTCTTTTCAAATGAAAACCGTCTCGAAAAACCAGGAGAAAAAATTCCAATTGATACGCCTCTCCAGGTAAAAGGAAATACATTGAAGTATGTAAGCAGAGGGGGCTTGAAGCTCGAAAAAGCCCTTGAAATTTTTGATTTAGATGTAACAGATAAATTAATGTTAGATATAGGTGCATCAACAGGTGGATTTACGGACTGTGCGTTACAAAATGGAGCCAAGCATTGTTATGCTCTTGACGTTGGTTATAATCAGCTAGCGTGGAAAATTCGTCAAGATGAACGTGTGACAGTGATGGAACGTACTAATTTTCGTTATGTAACAGCGGCTGATTTAATAAAAGGCATGCCGGAATTTGCTACAATTGATGTTTCATTTATCTCACTTAAACTGATTCTTCCTGTGTTAAAAACGTTGCTTGTTCCAGGGAGTAGTGTCATTGCATTAGTCAAACCACAATTTGAAGCTGGCAAAGATAATGTGGGTAAAAAAGGCGTCGTTCGCGACCCGAAAGTCCATTACTCTGTGTTGGAAAAGATTGCTCAATTCGCTCAAAATGAAGGTTTCACTCTACAAAATGCTTCGTTTTCCCCAATAACAGGTGGAGAAGGGAATATTGAATTTCTATTTCATTTGATTGTTACAGAATCAGAAGAACCTGTCTATAGCTACGAGCAATTAAAATCTTTAGTCCAAGAAGCACATAAACAATTAACTTAAACACTATGAATATACCTGCTTACTTTGGATACAGATTTCATGCATAAGAATGTTGATTTCCTTGCGGTGGACGCTTTCCGCGGGCAAGACTTCAGCCGCTTCCCTCGCGAAGCTCAGTCCAGGGTCTTCAGTTCTTGCTGATACCGCTGGAAAGATTAGAACAAAAGTTCTAATCTTTGCGACGAAGCTAGCGCAGCGATGCAGGAGCAGTTTTTTAAGCCACCTCCATTTCAATCAACAAAAATTATTTTTAAAATATGTAAATAAATTTTTGCTCTTATAATTATTAAAGTATTTAATTTAATTACCTCTATAGCATCATCGGTAACTTCTGTAATATGGTTTTTGGGATTATAAAAAATATATTCATTTACTTATATATGCATTGTTGTAAATCTTAAAAAAGCAATAGTACAACATACTTGTGTAGCAGGAAAGTGGTTGGCTATTTCTGAAGACTCCTGCGGAAAAACGAAACACGCTAGACCCCGCAGGCCAGCTGTCACTGACAGCTGAACCGAGGAGGCTAGCGTTTCGTCCGCGGAAAGCGAAAGAAATAGACAATCACTTTCTTTTCAATCAAGTGAAAAAGGTATATTATAAAAAAATATTGTTTTGAAATCAGTCTGAACACGTCCTAACATGGGACGTGTTTTTCTTGTTTGTCTTATTCGTTGGTGGTACGATATGAGATATTAAGTATATTTATTCATTCATATTAGGAGTGACTTTCAATGAACAAAGGACAACGTCATATTCGGATCAGAGATATAATTGCAAATCATGAAATTGAAACGCAAGATGACTTGGTTGATATTCTAAAAAATGCTCGCTACAACGTAACGCAAGCAACGGTTTCAAGAGACATTAAAGAACTACATTTGGTAAAAGTGCCATTGCAAGATGGTCGTTATAAATATAGTTTACCGGCAGATCAACGGTTTAATCCTATGCAAAAGCTTCACCGAGCTTTAACAGATGCTTTCGTAAGTATTGATGGGGCAAGCCACTTTTTGGTGATGAAAACTTTACCAGGTAATGCTCACGCAATTGGTTCTTTAATTGACCACTTAGACTGGCGTGAAATTTTAGGGACTATTTGTGGAGACGATACTTGTCTTATTATTTGTCGTGATGTAACAGAACGAGATATTATAAAGACTAGATTGTTGGAAATGTTATAAACGAGGTGGGATATCATGCTGAAGGAATTATCGATTAAAAACTTTGCGATTATTGAAGAAGTATCGGTTAGTTTTACTGACGGCTTAACTGTATTAACAGGTGAGACTGGCGCAGGGAAATCCATTATTATCGATGCAGTCCATTTGTTAGCAGGTGGGAGAGGATCTCAGGAATTTATTCGACATGGGGCAAAAAAAGCTGAGTTAGAAGGTCTTTTTTTCATTCAAGATGAGAAGCACCCTGTTTTTAACAAACTGATTGAATTTGGCATTGAGCCTGATGAAGATACAATTATTTTGAGAAGAGACATTAATGATCATGGAAAAAGTGTATGTCGAGTCAATGGACGTTTAGTAACGATTGCTATATTGAGAGAAATTGGTGGATCTTTAATCGATATTCATGGTCAACATGAGAGTCAAGAGTTAATGGATGATCGTCTACATATTACCTTGTTGGATCAGTTTGCAGGAAAAGATTTAATGATTCAAAAAGAGAAATATCAGAATACATATAATGCGTATAAAAAATTAAAAAAAGAGCTTACTAGTATAAATGATAATGAGCAACAAATTGCCCAAAAAATTGATTTGTACGAATATCAAATTCGGGAAATTGATGCGGTTCAATTAAACGAAGGCGAAGAAGAAACTTTAACAGATGAAAGAAAAAAACATCAAAATTATCACAGAACTTTTGAGAAAATTTCAAAGGCATACGAAGCCATTAACAATGAATCTAGAGGATTAGACTGGGTTGGACAAGCAATGAGCGAATTGACGGATGTGGCTTCTTACGACGATCAATTTAAGGAACCTTCCGAGACAATATCTTCTACATTTTATTCTTTACAAGAATCGGCATATTATTTAAAGGGAATTTTGGATGAAATGGAATTCGATGAGGGTAGATTGAACGAAATCGAAGACCGTTTAGCTGCAATCCAATCAATGAAGCGAAAATACGGCTCATCAATTGAAGATATTCTTGTGTATCGAGAAAAAATTGGTTTGGAACTCGACGAACTTATTAACCGTGATGAGCGCGTTCAAATGCGTCAAGCAGAGTTAACGAAAATTGAGTCGGAATTGGAAACTAAAGCAAGTAAATTAACTAAATTAAGAAAATCAGCTGCTGTTGAATTAAGTCAATCTATCCTAACTCAACTTCGAGAATTATATATGGAAAAAGCAACATTCAACGTCAAGTTTTCCCCTCATAATGAATTTGATAAAGATGGAAAAGATTCACTTTCATTTTACATGTCGACAAATGTTGGTGAACCTGAAAAACCTTTATCAAAAATTGCTTCAGGTGGTGAACTTTCACGAATGATGCTCGCACTAAAGAGTATTTTTTCTAAACACCAAGGTATCACTTCGATTATTTTTGATGAAGTTGATACTGGAGTTAGTGGTCGAGTTGCACAAGCTATTGCAGAGAAAATTTCCAGCATTTCAAATTCATCACAAGTATTATGTATTACACATTTACCACAAGTTGCCGCAATGGCCGATCAACAGCTTTTGATTGCGAAAGAAGTTCTGGATGAACGAACCACGACAACTTTAACGGAAGTATCCGGTAAAGAGCGAGTTCATGAACTGAGTCGCATGATGTCTGGGGCAGAAATTACAGCTCGAACTTTAGATCATGCAACAGAGCTTTTATCCACAGCTGAAGAGCGAAAAAAAATAAATAAATAATGTATACCGAAAAGCACTTGCTGTTAAAGCAAAGTGCTTTTTTTCGAAAAAATTACCTTTCATAACTACTTTGTGAAGACACATAGTAAGTACATCTTGATGAATGGAGGTGAAGTATGCGATGGAATCTAGGTAAGCGAATTATTGCTTTAGCTGCAATCTGCTTCATGTCAATGCCGATTCATTCATTAGCAAATTCGGATGAGTTAATTCCGATGGGACAATCGATTGGTGTGCAACTGAAATTAGAAAGAGTTACCTTTGTACATGATGTGTTAATTGAAGATGAAATATGGTTTAAAAGTGGAGATCAAGTTTTAAAAGTCGGTAACGAAACCGTTGAAACAACAAAAGACTGGAAGAAGATTTCATCAAAAATAAATACAAACGAAGTAAAAGTATCATTTAATCGGGCCAATAAACAACACCTAATTACCGTATCTAAGCATCAATTGAGTGAGTTATTACCGTTTATGCGAGACCATACGGAAGGGATTGGAACATTAACGTATGTTGACCCGAATACGAGTGAATATGGTGCATTAGGACATCAAATCGTGGATCAACAAATTGAAAAAATTCCTCCATTCTTAGGAGGGAGTATTTTTCTTTCTGAAATAGCGAGTATTCATAAAAGTGTACCTGGTCGTCCAGGGTACAAAATTGCTAAACAAATTTCCATTCGTGAGAATGCCGGAATTGTGAATGCAAACACGGTTTATGGGATATTCGGTAATTTACTGGATAAGAACTTGCAAAATGGACAAGCAATTCCAACGCTTCATGTAAATGAGATTAAAGAAGGTAAAGCAGAAATATTAACCACATTAAATGGGAAAAAGGTTGAAACGTACGTCATTGAAATAATTAATGTAGAAGATACAACTTTCCAGTTTCACATTACGGATGAACGATTAATTAAAAAAACAGGTGGCATTCTGCAAGGAATGAGCGGTAGCCCGATTATCCAAAACAATAAATTTGCTGGTGCCATTACGCATATGGTTGTTGATAATCCCACAAAAGGTGCTGCAATTACAATTAGAGAAATGATAAAAAAACATCCTTAACCTTCGCATAAAAGTGAAAGAATGCATAGATTTAACCACACTTAAATAAGTGTGGTCTTTTTTTTGTAGTTTGATACAATAAGCATAACGATAATTCGACAAAACCATAGAAAAGATTGACAAACGTCGAAACTTGACTGAATATTCGAACTAAAGACTTATTTTTAAAATTAAAAAAGGAATTGACTATTAATTGTCGAAACTGACATGTGTGGAATTGGGAGAATGTGGCGAAAACAAACAACCATGTACGCTAAATCTATTCAAGGGGGAAATTGAGATGGAGAAAATTAAAGTCGCAATTGCAGATGATAACAAGGAATTAGTAAAAACACTGGAGTCGTATCTTGGAAATCATCCTCAAATCGAAGTGATTGGTACGGCTGCAAACGGTAAAATTTGTTTGAATATGATTGAAAATGAAGCTCCAGACGTTTTACTATTAGACATAATCATGCCTCACTTAGATGGTATAGCTGTGTTAGAAACGATGCAAAATAATGAACAATTAGCTTCAATACAAGTGATCATGTTAACAGCTTTCGGTCAAGAAGATGTTATGAAACAAGCAGTGGATTTAGGCGCTTCGTATTTTATGTTGAAACCATTTGAATTTGATCGTTTAGTAAACCAAATTCTTCAGGTATCTGGCCATCGTCAAGAAAACAAACAAAGTTCTGCAGGTATTTTACAAGGACTACCACAACAAAAAGTTAATCAAAAAATGATTGATACAACGATTACAGCTGTCATTAAAGAAATTGGTGTTCCTGCACATATTAAAGGTTACGCTTATTTAAGAGAAGCTATTCATATGGTGTATGAAGACATCGAGTTACTAGGCTCTATTACAAAAGTGCTTTATCCAGAAATCGGAACGAAGTTTAATACGACTGCTTCTCGAGTAGAACGAGCAATTCGTCATGCAATTGAAGTGGCGTGGAATCGTGGGAATTACGAATCTATATCAAAAACATTCGGTTATACAGTTCATCACTTAAAGAGCAAACCAACAAATTCTGAGTTCATCGCCATGATCGCAGACAAAATTCGTTTGGAGCATATGGCAAGCTAAAATATAAAATACCGATGGGGCTTTCTCTTAAGTCATAAATGACTAAGAG
>JAHIWI010000097.1 GCA_018816185.1 Bacillota bacterium | reverse complement strand
CAGGTACTCCCGTGATTCCTATACGAGTACTGTTGCCGGTGTGAGGTAAAAGCTCTTGAAGTAAACGTTGCCCTGCACGTTTATCTGCAGAAACAGTACTTTCAAGTAAAGTAATGGCTTTGGCCAAATGGAGTCTAGAACTTTGACGAATTTCTCGAGAAAAATCATCGACAGAAATCTCATTTTTTTGAGACTTTCGAAATTGCTTTCGTGTTGCTTGCCCCATTCCATCATGAGTTGAATGAATGCCACTCATAACATGCATTGAATTTTTCTGTTGGTTCTCTTGACCATCCATTATTCCATCACTTCCTCATACCCGAGTCTTCTATAAATTTCTTCTATGACTTTACCAGCTGCTACTGGTATTACTGTTCCCGGTCCAAATATCGCTGAAGCTCCATTTTCTCGAAGGAAAGCATAATCTTGAGCAGGGATAACACCACCGACGACAATTAAAATGTCTTCTCGACCCAATTTGCTTAATTCATCACGAAGTGAAGGCACGAGTGTTATATGGCCAGCTGCTAACGAACTCACACCAATTACATGAACATCATTTTCTACTGCTTGTCGAGCCGTCTCAGCAGGAGTTTGGAATAACGGTCCCATATCTACGTCAAAGCCTAAGTCTGCAAATGCAGTAGCAATTACTTTTGCCCCTCGGTCATGTCCATCTTGTCCCATTTTGGCGATCATAATTCGAGGTCGTCTGCCTTCGTTTTCTTTAAACTCATCGGTCATAAGTTTAATGGCTTTTATTTCTTCTTCATTTGAGAAGTTTGAACTATAAACACCACTCACTGAACGAATCACCGCCTTATGTCTACCTGATACAAGTTCTATGGCATCAGAAATTTCACCAAGTGTTGCTCGAACTCTAGCTGCTTGAACTGCACATGCTAGTAAATTTTCAGTGCCTGTTTGAGCTGCAGAAGTAAGAGCAGTTAATGCAGCTGTCACTTCTGATTCATTACGCGTTTGTTTCATTTTTTCAATGCGGTCAATTTGTTTTTGACGAACCACTGTATTATCAATGTTTAAAATTTCAATTGGATCTTCTTCTGATAAACGGAATTTATTAACGCCAATAATAATTTCTTTACCTGAGTCGATTTGAGCTTGCTTTTTAGCAGCTGCCTCTTCAATTTTCATCTTTGGTAAACCTGTCTCAATCGCTTTTGCCATGCCACCAAGCTCTTCGATTTCCTCGATTAAAGCCCAAGCTTTTTGCATCAACTCATCTGTCAATTTTTCAACTGCATAAGAGCCGCCCCAAGGGTCAATAACTTTCGTCATCATCGTTTCTTCTTGTAAGAAGAGCTGCGTATTACGAGCTATACGTGCCGAGAAATCTGTCGGTAATGCGATCGCTTCGTCAAGTGCATTCGTATGAAGAGATTGCGTATGACCCATAGCAGCTGCATTTGCTTCGACTAAAGTGCGAGTTACATTATTAAATGGATCTTGTTCAGTCAAACTCCATCCAGAAGTTTGTGAATGTGTACGTAGTGCTAATGATTTTGGATTCTTGGGGTCAAACGTTTTCATCATTTGAGCCCAAATACGTCGAGCTGCTCTCATTTTTGCGATTTCCATAAAATAATTCATTCCAACCGCCCAGAAAAATGACAACCGTGGCGCAAATGAATCAATATCGATTCCAGCTTTAAGTCCTGTACGTACATACTCTAACCCATCAGCTAATGTATAGGCTAATTCAATGTCAGCTGTTGCTCCGGCTTCTTGCATGTGATAGCCAGATATCGAAATGGAGTTAAACTTTGGCATTAACTTCGACGTATACTCAAAAATATCGGCAATAATTTTCATCGACATTTCAGGTGGATAAATATATGTATTTCTTACCATATATTCTTTTAATATGTCATTTTGAATGGTTCCAGCAAGTTGCTCAGGTGAAACGCCTTGTTCTTCAGCAGTCACGATATAGAATGCGAGAATTGGTAAAACGGCTCCGTTCATTGTCATCGAAACAGACATTTGATCCAGTGGTATGCCATCGAACAAAATCTTCATATCTTCAATAGAATCAATAGCCACTCCAGCTTTCCCAACGTCTCCAGTAACACGGGGATGGTCTGAGTCATACCCTCGATGTGTAGCTAAGTCAAAAGCGACTGACAAGCCCTTTTGCCCCATGGCAAGGTTACGACGATAAAATGCGTTACTTT
Source organism: Bacillota bacterium (assembly GCA_018816185.1). Classification (GTDB taxonomy): domain Bacteria; phylum Bacillota; class Bacilli; order Bacillales_A; family Planococcaceae; genus Paenisporosarcina. Next base: position 15,198 of record JAHIWI010000097.1, on the reverse strand, counting down.
CTTCAGCAGTTGAAAATCCAGCGTATTGACGCACAGTCCATGGACGTGACACATACATAGACGGATATGGCCCTCTTGTATTGGGAGCTATCCCTGGCAGGTCTTGAGTATGTTCAAGTGATGCGATATCATTCTTTGAATATCTTTGTTGTATTTGAATGCCTTCATTCGTTAAAAAAGGATCCGTAATGGTATTGTTTAATTGGTTACTAGAGAGAATAGTTTCGATTTGAATTGACTTAAAATCAGGTTTCATCTGTGTGACCTCCTGCTTCATTCCAATGAACAAGTTCTTGCATTTTAGCAATTATATCTTGTCCCGCATAAATACTGCCATTTAGTCCAAGTTCTTTCCAAGTAGTTTCTTCTTCAAATTTGCCTGCAACATCCAAGAACATGTCATTAGATTTCAGTTCTAGCAAAGATGGCATAATTTCCTTCGTTAAATCATCCTTAGCAGCAACAATTGCATAAGCAATCTCATTCTTATTCAACCAGTGCCATGCATCTTCTACTTTTTCAAAAACTGGACTCATTAAAGGATTTAATCCTCCTGCTTGTAAAAATCCTTGAACGAAATCAGCTCTTGGTTTCACTTCTTTTAACAAACCAAATGAGACTACCGCGGATTTCAAAGAGTTCGTTTGGAACTTTTCTCTAAGGTTCTCAAAAGGAACTGCCAAACGATCAACGTCTTCATTCATGACTGATGGACTTACGATATCACTTGGATTAGCATACATATTTGTCCCGATTAACGATGCTTTGCGAGTTGAAAGAGCCGTTTTTCTCTTTGAATGAACTTCATGTACAAGATCCATTAAATAAATTTCACGCGAAGATTCTTCCATTGACTGGATTTTAATAAACAACGCCCATGATTCACGCACTAAATCAGACGTTAGTGACTCGATATAGTAAGATCCCGAAGATGGATCAATGAATTTGCTTATCATCGTTTCTTCTCGAATTACTAATTGAACATTACGTGCAATTCGCTCAGATGTTAACGTGCTGCCTGTTAAAACATCATGAGGATACACCATTAAAGCATCTGCACCGCCAAGCACTGCTGAAAAAGCAGCATTGCCAGCTCTCAGTAAATTTACCGTATCATCGAGTTTCGAATAAGAACGCAAAGAAGTTTCAGCGAATAATGGAATGTTTGTCTCATCTACTCCGTATGCGGAGATAAACGCTTTCCATAACACACGGAACGCTCTTAATTTAGCAATTTCCATAAAGAAATTCGTATCTACTGAAAATTGAACAGCCAGAGAAAATGAAAAGTCAGGTGTATTTTCAGCTATTTTTGCAAATGAAAGCAAGGCACCTGTTAACTCATGTATCGCTGTTCCACCCGCATAATGAATTTTACTTGTAGAAACGAGCATATTGACAGATGGTACGGAAACCCCTTTAACATAACCTGTTACTACTTGTAACTCTTCCTTGGATAGAAGTGAAAAGACCTCTAAAATTGAATCTTTTTCATTTTCAACGGAAAAATAAAACGGATGTTTTTTGATTAAGTCCTTTAATTGATTTAATTCTTCAGAACTCCATTCAAAGGATGATGTTGAAGCCAAATAAACAATCATATCATTGCCGCGGCTTAGTTGATCGACAGTTTTTTGTAAGAATTCATGTGCTGACGTTGCAACGGCCGGTTGTGCAATCATCCATTTCGAATCTTGTTTTGATGAAGAGATCATTTCAGCGTAATTTAATGACTTTTTCAGATGTTCTTCTGTATATAATGGTTGAAGTTGAATTCCTTCAAAGGTTGGAGTGGTTAATTGATCGAATGATTTACCTTTAAGTGAGTGAACAGCTTCTACTTTCCAGTCATCGTAAGAAGCTTTTGGAAATTTTATAGATTTCATTTTTGTGATTGTCATGTGGATGCTTTCGCTTCCCTCCTTTAGATCTGTTACTTACTTCTAGTCTAACTTAGAAAGGGCTTTCATAAAAGCAAAAAAAGCCCGATGACCGAGAGTTTCGGCGTCGGACTTTATTGATAAGTTTAGGTTCAAGTTAAAACTCGAACGAATGCTCAACATACTTTCAACGAAAAGTAGGTATCACAATTCGCAAGAGTTCTGCTTAAAACTTTTCATTAATAAACGGAAGTGTTTTCTTTTGTCATGTTTTCAAGAATCTCTTTCACACGCGCAAGGAAACGTCCACAAACTAATCCGTCAAGAACTCGGTGATCAAGTGATAAACATAGATTTACCATATCACGAGGTGCAATCATGCCGCCCGCCATAATAACCGGACGTTTAACAATAGATTCCACTTGAAGAATTGCTGCCTGTGGGTAATTAATGATACCCATTGATTGAATAGAACCAAATGATCCTGTGTTATTAACAGTAAATGTTCCACCTTGCATTTCATCGGATTTCAACTTACCTGCACGAACTTTAGCTGCAAGTTCATTAACTTCACGACCAATGCCTTTAATGGTTTTTTCATCTGCATTATTAATAACGGGAACATACAGTGCATCTTCAGTTGCTACAGCGATTGAGATATTAATATCTTTTTTCTGTACGATTTTGTCGCCCGCCCACATTGAATTCATCATTGGGAATTCTTTTAAAGCTTGAGAAACTGCTTTGACGAAGAATGCAAAGTAAGTAACATTAAATCCTTCTTTTTTCTTGAACTCATTTTTGATTGAATCACGGTATTGAACTAGGTTCGTAACATCTACTTCAATCATTGTCCATGCATGTGGTGCTTCGTGTTTACTACGTAACATATTAGCTGCAATTGCTTTACGAATGCCTGTAACAGGAATTTCGATATCGCCTTCGGCAACAGGTACATTTGCTGCTGCAGGTTTCGATGCAGCCGGTTGAGCTGGTGCTGATACTGTTTCTTGTTGAGGAGCAGCTTGTTCAGCTTTAGCAGTTGGGATGTTCCCACTTTCGATAATTGCTTGTAAATCTTTACGTGTAATACGCCCTTCATTTCCCGTACCTTCTACAAGTGTTAAGTCGATATCGTTTTCTTGAGCAAGTTTTAATACCGCTGGAGAATAACGAGCTTTCGACCCTTTTTCACGTTGAACAGGAGCTGCCGTTTTTTTCGATTCAGCAGCTGGCATTTCAGCGGCTGTTTCTTTTTCGGCAGGAGCATCTTCAGGAGTTGATTCTTCAGTAGAAGCGCCACCTTCAGTTTCGATTGTACAAACTACGGCACCAACTGCTAAAGTTTCGCCTTCTGTAGCGATTAGCTCTTTGATGACACCTGTAAATGATGAAGGAATCTCAGCTGTTACTTTATCTGTATTCACTTCTGCAAGTGAATCATATTTATTCACTTTGTCACCCGGTTGAACCAACCATTTTTCGATTGTTCCTTCTGTTACGGATTCACCGAGTTGAGGCATTTTAATTTGTTCGATTGCCAATTGTAACTCCTCCTTTCAGGTTAAAATTCTGCAAGTTCACGCATTGCTTTTTCAACTTTATCTGGGTTAATCATAAAGAACTTTTCCATTGTCGGTGCATATGGCATTGCAGGTACATCAGGTCCTGCTAAACGTTTAATCGGTGCATCTAAATCAAACAAGCAGTTTTCAGCGATGATTGCTGCTACTTCACCCATAATGCTACCTTCCATATTGTCTTCAGTAACAAGTAGTACTTTTCCTGTTTTTGAAGCAGCTTCAATAATTGCTTCTTTATCTAATGGATAAATTGTACGCAAATCAAGAATATGAGCAGAAATTCCGTCTTGCTCTAAACGTTCAGCAGCTTGCAGTGCAAAGTGGACAGCTAAACCATAAGTGATAACAGTAATGTCTTCACCTTCACGTTTAACGTCTGCTTTACCAATTTCGATTGTGTAATCATCTTCAGGCACTTCGCCTTTGATTAATCGGTAAGCGCGTTTGTGCTCGAAGAACATAACTGGATCATCATCACGAATAGCAGCTTTTAGTAAGCCTTTTGCATCGTAAGGAGTTGAAGGAATCACGATTTTCAAACCAGGTTGGTTTGCAAAGATCGCTTCAACAGATTGTGAATGGTAAAGCGCACCGTGAATTCCCCCACCAAAAGGTGCACGGAAAACGATTGGACAAGACCAGTCATTATTTGAACGGTAACGAATTCGAGAAGCTTCAGAAATGATTTGGTTAACGGCTGGCATGATGAAATCAGCAAATTGCATTTCTGCAATTGGACGCATACCGTACATTGCAGCACCGATTCCAACTCCTGCAATTGCAGATTCTGCTAATGGAGTATCCATTACGCGATCTTCTCCAAATTGGTCGTATAAACCTTGAGTAGCTTTGAATACGCCACCTTTACGACCTACGTCTTCACCAAGTACAAAGACGTTTTCATCACGTTCCATCTCTTCTTTCATTGCGAGTGTAATTGCGTCAATATAAGACATAACTGCCATTATGCGTTCCCCCCGTCTTTTTCAGCATAGACGTATTTTAAAGCATCTTCTGGTGCAGCGTATGGCGCGTTCTCTGCATAATCCGTTGCTTCATTTACTTCTTTCATAATGCGATCATTTAACTCTTTTTCAATTTCTTCAGTAAGGATGTTTAATTCTGTTAAATAAGCAGCGAACTTACCAATTGGATCAGCCGCTTGCCCTTCAGCAAGATCTTCAGCTGTGCGATATTGACGCTGATCATCATCAGAAGAGTGAGCTGTTAATCGATGTGAAACGGCTTCGATAAGAGTCGGACCTTCCCCGTTACGGGCACGGTCAGCAGCATCTTTTACCACTTTATAAACTTCTAAAGGATCTGTCCCATCAACAGTGAAACCAGGCATACCATATCCAATTGCACGGTCTGAAACGTTTTTAGCAGCTACTTGTCTGTCGTAAGGAACAGAAATTGCATATTTATTGTTTTCAACCATCGTTATACAAGGCAATTTATGAACACCAGCAAAGTTTAATCCTTCATGGAAATCACCTTGGTTAGATGAACCTTCACCCAGTGTCACGAAAGTAACGAAATCTTTTTGTTTTATTTTACCTGCTAATGCAACACCCACTGCATGTGGAAGTTGAGTCGTTACAGGTGAAGAGCCTGTTAAAATACGATTTTTCTTTTGTCCAAAGTGACCAGGCATTTGACGTCCACCTGAGTTTGGATCTTCCGCTTTAGCAAACGCAGAAAGCATCAAATCGCGAGCTGTCATACCGAAGTGTAAAACTACACCCATATCACGGTAATAAGGAGCGATATAATCTTTCGTGTTATCTAGTGCGAAAGCAGCTCCAACTTGAGTCGCTTCTTGTCCTTGACAAGAAATAACGAAAGGAATTTTACCAGCACGGTTCAATAACCACATACGCTCATCAACACGACGAGCCATTAGCATTGTTTCAAAAATTTTAAGTACGTCATCATTTGATAACCCTAATTCTTCATGACGATTAGTTGCCATTTGTACATCCCCCTTTTTTGACTATCAGAAATTACATATGAATCGCTTTACCTTCAACTGCTAGTGCCGCTTCGCCCATAACTTCTGAAAGTGTTGGGTGAGGGTGAATAGTAGAAGCAATTTCCCAAGGTGTTGCATCAAGTACCATTGCAAGTCCTGCTTCAGAAATCATATCCGTAACATGTGGTCCAATCATATGAACACCTAGGATATCGTTCGTTTCTTTATCAGCGATGATTTTAACAAATCCATCAGACTCACCGTAAACCAATGCTTTACCAATGGCTTTAAATGAAAACTTACCTACTTTAACATCAAAGCCTTTTTCTTTAGCTTGTTGTTCAGTAATTCCTACACTTGCAGCTTCTGGATTTGAATAAATACAACGAGATACTAAGTTATAATCAATGGCATGCGTTTTTTGTCCTGAGATATGCTCAACAGCTGTAATTCCTTCATGAGAAGCCACATGAGCTAATTGCAATCCGCCAATTACATCTCCAATCGCATATATATGAGACTCTTTTGTTTGGAAAGTATCTTTAACTTGAATAAAGCCGTTTTCAACCACGATATCCGTATTTTCAATACCAATACCCTCAACATTCGCTTGACGTCCAACAGAAACTAACATTTTCTCCGCAGTAAACGCTGTCGTCTCACCTTTTAATTCAGCAGATATTGTGACAGAATCCTTTGTTGTTTCTAAAGAATCAGCTAAAACCTTAGCACTTGTCGCAAATTTAATGCCTTTTTTAGTTAATAATTTTTGCATTTCTTTAGAAATGTCAGCATCTTCAGTTGGGATAATGCGATCAGCGTATTCAATTACCGTAACTTCAACGCCGAAATCATTTAACATCGAAGCCCATTCAATTCCGATAACCCCTCCACCGACAATTAAAATCGATTTAGGTAATTCCGTCATCATCAATGCTTCGTCTGAACTCATTACTTGAGTCCCATCAATTGTTAAACCTGGTAGTGATCGTGGTCTTGAACCAGTTGCGATGACTACGTTTTTAGGAATTAACATTTCGTTTTCTTCTCCATTATTCATTTCTACTGAAATGGTACCACCTGGAGATGGCGAGAAAATAGATGGCCCTAACATACGGCCAGTACCTTCAAATACATCAATTTTTCCTTTTTTCATCAATCCTTGAACACCTTGATGAAGTTGGGAAACAATACTTTCTTTACGAGCTTGAACGCGTGAAAAATCTAGAGAAACTTCACCTGTATTTACTCCGAAATCTGCCGCATGGTTTTTAGTCGTTGCGTAAACTTCAGCGCTGCGAAGTAATGCTTTACTTGGAATACAGCCCTTATGAAGACATGTTCCACCTAAGTTACCCTTTTCAACAATTGCTGTTTTAAGACCTAATTGCGCAGAACGAATAGCAGCCACATAGCCACCTGTTCCTCCACCAATTATGACTACATCATAATTTTTTGCCATATGCTTATCCTCCTTTTACTTTGAATTCGGATAAACCTTCGCTTGTTCCTCACCGTTTAAAACACGAATCGCACCTTCAGTTAAAGCTTGCAATTCATTTTCACCAGGATGAACAATCACATCAGCAATCCAATTCACTCGTTTCGAAATAGCTTCGACAAAATCTTTCCCATATGCTAAACCACCAGTTAAGATAATCGCATCGATTCTTCCTTCTAATACAGCACTCGCAGAACCAATTTCTCGAGCTACTTGGTAAGCCATAGCATCATATACAAGCTCTGCTTCTTGGTCACCTTTAGCAATTCTCTTTTCAACTGCTACTGCATCATTGGTTCCTAAATAACTAACTAACCCGCCTTGACCGACTAATTTCTTCATGATTTCATGGCGATAGTATTCACCAGAAAAACATAAATCAATTAAATCGCCTGCAGGAACCGTACCTGCACGTTCTGGACTAAATGGACCGTCACCATGCAAACCATTATTCACTTCTACTACTCGTCCATTTTCATGAACTCCTACAGTGATACCGCCACCCATATGAGTAACGATTAATCGCATATCTTCATACGCTTTACCACATTGTTTAGCATATCGTCGTGCAACAGCTTTTTGATTGAGTGCATGGAAAATAGATTTTCGTTCGATTAACGAAAACCCTGAAATGCGGGCTATTGGATTTAACTCATCCACAACGACTGGATCGACGATGTATGAAGGAATATTTAAACCTGTTGCAATTTCAAATGCTAAAATCCCACCTAAATTTGAAGCATGTTGTCCAGAAAAACCTTTTTTCAAATCTCTAAGCATTTCTTCATTAACCGCATAAGTACCACCTTCAATTGGACGAAGCAGGCCGCCTCTACCACAAACGGCCGATAACTTCGAAATGTTGATTCCTTCTTCATCCAATGCTTCTAAAATGGTTTCCTTACGAAATTCATATTGATCAATGATTGAAGAAAACTTGCCGATTTCTTCCGAAGAATGTCGGATCGTTTTCTCCATCAATAAAACATCGTTTTCAAAAACACCAATTTTTGTAGAAGTGGAACCTGGGTTGATAACAAGAATGCGATATGAATGTTCTTGCACAATGATTCCTCCCAAAAGACGTGATTAACGTCCGCTTAAAATATGTTTGCCATTTTGTAAGAATTGGCTACGTGATTTACCCACACGAGCAATACGCTCTTCTGCTAAACGGTCAGCTGCTAAGTAAGTAGGAATTCCTTCAGTACGTGAAATTTCCATTACTTTCGCAATGCTGTCATATACTGTTTCAACACGCTTCATCGCGCGCTCGCGGTTATAACCATATAATTCATCTGCTACGTTAATAACTCCACCTGAATTAATTACGTAATCTGGTGCATAAACAATTCCAAGTTCATGTAATTGATCACCATGTCTCGTTTCTTTTAACTGGTTATTAGCTGCACCAGCAACAACTTTAGCTTTTAATTGTGGAATCGTTTCGTCATTAATAATCGCACCTAATGCACATGGAGCAAAAATATCAACGTCTTGTGAGTAAATTTCATCAGTGTTTACTGCAGTAGCTCCAAATTCATTCACAACACGGTCAACTGAAGCTTGATTAATATCCGTAACAATTAATATTGCACCTTCTTCATGTAAATGACGGCATAAATTATATGCAACGTTACCTACACCTTGAACTGCAACACGTTTGCCTTCTAATGAATCACTACCGAATGCTTCCATTGCAGCAGCTTTCATTCCACGGTATACACCATAAGCTGTTACAGGAGATGGATTTCCTGAAGAACCGAATGCTGGAGAAATTCCAGTTACATAATTTGTTTCTTCATGAATTAAGTCCATGTCTGCTACAGTAGTACCAACATCTTCAGCAGTTATGTAACGACCGTTTAGACCTTGTATAAAACGACCGAAAGCACGGAACATTTCTTCGTTTTTATCTTTTAATGGATCGCCGATAATAACTGTTTTACCACCACCAAGATTTAAGCCAGCAGCAGCATTTTTGTATGTCATTCCTTTTGCTAGACGAAGTGCATCTTCAATTGCTTCTTCTTCTGTTGCATAATTCCACATACGAGTACCACCAAGTGCAGGTCCTAATGTTGTATCATGAATGGCAATAATAGCTTTTAAGCCTGAAGTCTTATCTTGGCAAAACACCAATTGTTCGTAATCATATTTCTCCATATATTTGAAAATTTCCATTGTAAATTCCTCCTATAATAGATGTTTATTTTTGTGATGAGCAAATAGCTAATGCAAGTGAATTCAGTTTACTGTCTGCACTATCTGCACGTGAAGTTAAAACGATTGGAGCTTTTGCACCTTCAATAACTGCACCGACTTTTGCTTTTGCAAAATAAACAAGTGATTTGTACAAAATATTTCCAGCTTCGATTGAAGGGACTAACAAAATGTCTGCTCGTCCAGCATGTTCGCCTGAAATGCCTTTGTGTTGAGCAGCTTCAATTGAAATAGCATTATCTAAAGCTAAAGGGCCATCGATAATACAACCTTTTATTTGACCACGCATATTCATGCTTACTAATGATGCCGCGTCTAAGGTTGGCTGCATATTTGGATTTACAGTTTCTACTGCTGCTAAAGGGGCAACGATTGGATTATTTACTCCTACGGCATGTGCTACTTTTACTGCATTTTGAATAATTTGTGCTTTTTGAGATAAATCCGGAGCAATATTCATTGCTGCATCCGTTACAAAAATCAGACGATCATAACCGTTAATTTCAAATGCAGCGACATGAGAAAGTACTTTTCCAGTTCTTAATCCAAAATCAGGATTCAATACAGCTTTTAAAATTACTGCTGTTGGAATATGACCTTTCATTAACACATTTGCTTCATTCAAACGAACAGACTTCACTGCAGCTAAAGCAGCTTGCTGAGCGTCCTTAACATGTTGGGTATAAATCCTCGGATGATTCACTAAATGCGGGTAATGTTCGTTGATTAAAGCTTTTAGCTTAGGTTCGTCATCGTAAAGACGGAAACTAGCCATTTCGAGTTCAATTGCCAAACTTACAGCTTCTAAAACTTCAAGATCCGCAGCAGCTGCAACCGCTACGACATTTTCTGTAGACTCAGATGCTTGGCGAATTAAATCTTCTAATTTCATTTGTAATCACCTCACCACTCATAATTTAATCATAATATCGCCTTATAAGACAACGATGAAAACGCTTTATTCTACTCATTTTCGCCTTTTCTTGCATGCAAATTGTTGCAAACCATGCAATTCTTTGCACAAACCTTAATCCAATTCATATTTTTCTAATTTGTAATAGAGCGTTCTAAGTGAAATCCCTAGATTTTTCGCTGTTTTCGATTTGTTACCACCCGTATTTCTTAATGTAGATGATAGGATCTCTTTCTCAATTCTTTCTATTTGATCTGCAAGAGGAAGAATTGGTTGATTTAATTGATTCATTTGAGATTCAGAAGGCTTCATCATTGAAATTGGCAAGTGGTGATCATCTAATATGGATTCAGTCGGCTTCATAAAAATCATTCCACGGCTAATAACATTTTCTAATTCCCTTACATTGCCTGGCCAATCATAAACTCGCAAGCGATTGTAGGCTACTCCGGAAATCAATTCTACATTACGCCCATACTCTTGATTTAACTTTACTAATAAACGTTCAGCGATCGCTTTAATATCTGTCTTACGATGTCTTAAAGGTGGAATTTGAATTGGCATACGATTTAAACGATAATACAAATCCTCTCTAAATGTTCCTTCAAGCATCGCTTTTTCCATGTGTATATTGGTTGCTGCAATGACTCTTACATCAATAGGTATCGCTTTTGTCCCACCTACACGAACAATTTCACCATCTTGTAAAACACGTAACAGTTTGACTTGAGTACTACTTGAAAGTTCGCCAATTTCGTCTAAAAAGATACTACCGTGATTCGCCTCTTCGAATAATCCACGTTTCTCTCCACGTTTTGCGCCTGTAAATGCGCCTTCTTCATAACCAAATAATTCACTTTCTAATAAATGTTCAGCAATGGCTGCACAATTAACACGTACGAATTTGTTGTATTTTCGATCACTCGCACTGTGTATAGCATGAGCAAATAGCTCTTTCCCTGTACCAGATTCACCTCGAAGTAATACAGTGACAGGTGTTTTAGCGGCTAGCTTCGCTTGATCAATTGAAATCTTCATTTCTTTTGAATCACCAATGATATCGTCAAACGTATATTTTGACTCTAATGTCCGGATAATACTCCTCGCTCGATCCAATTCCTTCATAAGTGAACGAATTTCTGTCATATCATGGATAACCCCAACACTACCTTTTAATCGATTCTTAACGATAATTGGTGCAACATTAACGATCACTTCACGTTTTGCTGGTCCGACTCGCATGTTTACTCCTCGAATCGCTTTCCTCGTTTGAAGTACTTTTAAATGCATACTTTCACCTTCACTAATATCTGCAGTTGCTGGCTTACCTATGATGTCTTCAGTCTCAAGACCAGTAATTCGAGTGTATGCAGGATTAATGAGTAAGCCCTTCCCATCTTCATCAACAACAGAAATCGCATCATCACTTGATTGAATGATAGCTTGTAGCATGGTCTGTATTTCCTTCAAATTGGTTATTTCTTCAGCTAAGTTCACCACTTCTGTTATGTCTTTGAAAATGGAAAATGCGCCAATGCGCTCGCCTTGTTCATTCACAACAGGAAATCTTGATGTGACAATTTTTGCTCCATTGCTTAAAACTAATTCCTTATTTAACTCTGTTCTTCCACTTTCAAAAATACGTGGAAGTGCGCTTGTTGGAATAACTTCATAAATGTGTTTTCCTACAGCATCTTCCGCAGTTACATCTGTCATGCGAGCGGCACTTTTATTGAAAAAGTTTATAATACTATTTTTATCAACCCCGACCATTCCTTCGTCAATTGAGTTGAAAATTAATTGTTGCTGATGGGCGTGCTCTTTTGTTAACTGAAGCAACGTATCTTTTTCGGTTAATAAACGAACAAGCATATTAGCGACACTACCAGGAATAAGAACTACTTGGTCTTGCTTGGCTTTTAGGAGAGCTTGGTATACTTCAGTTTGTCCCGTTAAATCAAAAATCATATGTAAATCATTGTTTATATATTTGCGCCAATCATCATCAACAGTGATTTGATGTTGTTTAGCAATTTCTAACGCTGAAGCATGTTTATTAATATCAATAATAGCTTCAACTTCAAAGAATTCAGCTGATAAGAGTAACTTTAAAATAGCAGTTCCTCCAATGCCCCCACCAACTATCAACACTTTTTGCAAAGACATTCAAAACACCCCGCTAACTATATGCAATCTTTTGCAATTATGTTTCTATCATACAAGATTCTCATTGTCTTGACAAAGATATAGCGGCTAGTAAAATACAATGAAGAGGAGTGATTGTCAGATGGCTAGAATGCTCGCTTTCATCGTTTTACTGATCCCAGGTCTTTTAGCGGCCGGGGGAATTAAATTGATAAGAGATACTTTTTTTGGAAAGTTAATTGGACCCATCCCCTTTTTATGGCTTCAAATGGTGATTGGGATTTTATTCTTAATTATCGGTTTAGGTTTTTTTGCAGGATTTTTATTACACCGTGATCGTAAAAACGGGAAAGTACAAGCCAAGTTTGCAAAAAAAAAGGAATCCTAATGTCATTTTGACATTGAGATTCCTTTTTGTTTCTTTAAAACAACATCTGGATAATCAGTAATCCACCCAGCAACAACTGGATGAGGATTGATGATAAATGATTCTTTTCCATCAATCCCATAAAATCGAACTTTCTTTAAGGATTGCTCCGCTAAGTCTAAATTTTCCTTTTTATAGTATCGCTTATGCACATGGATAGCATCTGCTGCTGCAAGAAACGAAAGTTGCTGCCAGTTTAATTTTTTTGTCCCTATGAAAGCCGTTTCTAGGGAATGATTTATTTTTTTTATTCGTTCCAGAACTTCATAATGAAAAGATGAGAAATGAATATCAATTCCTTCGAATGAACGAGCGAATATCAAATATGCACTATCATTTGCCGTCAAAAAAGATTCTTTTAGTTCCACGTTTAATTTCAACGAATTGCGGATAGCAAATTGTAGCACTTCTTCGAATGTCATTACTTGCTCACCGTTAATCTTTCGCCAAAACCTTCTTTTACCTAACTTGATTTTTTGAGCTTCTTCTAATAACAAATCAGAAACTTTTTTCGGGTTTCCAGCCAATCGCCAAAAATCAATATCATGTGTAACAATTGGTACGCCATCTTTTGTTAATTGAAGATCTATTTCAAGACCATCTGCACCCATTTCTTTCGCTTTCACAAAAGCAGTAAAGGAATTTTCAAGAGCATAAGCAGATGCACCTCGATGAGCGTATATTGGTAATCTAGACATTTAAAACACCATTTTCTATTTTAAATACACCTGATGTTACATGATTCAGCGATTTCGTTTTCGAACCAACTTGAATATTCGTTCCTGCATGTGCTTCTTTTGTAACTCTGATCTCACATTCGTCCGGTGTCCGTAACGTAACTAAAATTTGTTGAATGTCCCTGTCTAATTGTGAAGAAAGTTTCTGCTTCTCTTCTAATAACCGTTTAGATTCTTCATAAACCCCAATTTGTTGCGGAGACATTTTCCCTAACATTAACTGAAGTTGAGTAACTTTTTTCTCGAATGAATAAATTTCTTCTTGAATCTCTCTCAACTCAACCGCTTTAATTTTCACTTCATTTTGAAGGGCTTGGCGATTAATACCATGTACGATTAAATCGGTTTTTCGTTCTAAATGATTTCCGGAATAAGCAGTGGTTATCACATTTATAGCTTCTGCCCTACCACCAATAATTTTCCCTTTTAATTCATTCACGAAAACACTATTCGCTCGAATGGTTGATCCTAAAGCATAATAGCCAATATGGATGTCTTTGTTTGCCGAAAGAATACTCTCATTTGAATGTTTGACAAAGATTGAACCACCAGCCTCAACCAACGACTCTCCTTTGCCAAAAATGCCGCCGCGAATATAAATGTCACCATGGACAGATTGAATATGTTTTGCATGAAATACGCCATCAGAACTTTCAATGGAAATATCACCTGATGCAATCACAGAAAATCCACTAATGACGGTTCCAGTGATGCTTATGGAGCCATCAAATTTCAAATTCCCCGTTTCGACACCCACGTCCCCGTTTATCGGAAGATGCTTATGAACCATAATTCTTCCGTCCTGAATATCTAATACTCCATTCATTTGTGCACGCAATACACTTTTCCCTAATTCTTCAATCTCGTATACAGATTTAGAATCATATTTTAAGTTAAGATCTTTCCCTTTTAAAGCAGGAATCGAATCCCCTTTAACATTCGTACCTGGGACACCTTCTTGTGCTTCAAGCTTTTCTCCTAACCAGTCATCTTTATTAATTTCGAGAATGAAATTCATATCGAAGTAATCAGCTTTACCTTCTTCATCAATAATTGGTTTTCTCTCAGGTCTTTCCAGGTACTTAATTTTAGCATCTGCCCCTTTTTGTGGAGGAGTTCCTTTTGCGATCGTATAAGGTTTACTCGTTTTCATTTCCTTCAAAATAATATCTTGAATTCCATGAACAATCCCGTTTTCTCGCAATAGCAAATTAACTCGTTTATTAAGATTCATTTCATACTCATCATAATATTCAATCGTTTCATGAACAATGATATGTGCAGACATCAAATCATTTGTATATTCTAATTCAATCGACGGTAAAAATAAACCAACTTCAAAATCTGCTAGTTCTTCACTAATTAAAGCTTTTTTAAGTTCTATAAAGTTCGGAATTTTTATCCGTGGGTTTCTATGTAATATTTTTTCAAATTCCTTTAATGGGTATCCAGGTTTATGAATTGTAATCATCACTTTACCTTCGACCTCATTTAGTGAAATGAATTTATTTTCTTCCAGTAACAAGATGTTTCTCCACCCTTCTCACCTTTCCATTATAATCATAAATTCAAGATTTGTTGATAAAAATCTGAAGATTTTCTACAAATAGATTTTTATTATAATTCTTACATTCGCACTTATTAGTAAATCATTGCATAGAAAAAGGGACCACCTCTTAGTCATTTATGACTTAAGAGAAAGCCCCATCGGTATTTTATATTTTAGCTTGCCATATGCTCCAAACGAATTTTGTCTGCGATCATGGCGATGAACTCAGAATTTGTTGGTTTGCTCTTTAAGTGATGAACTGTAT
>JAHIWI010000009.1 GCA_018816185.1 Bacillota bacterium | reverse complement strand
GGGACATTCCCTTTTCCAAACATCCAACCTAATCCTTTACCTGCGAGTACCCCAAATAAAGCAGCAAAAATGGAAGCGGCAAAGAACGTTAACAAAGCTTGAAGTGTTACATCTTTGTTTATGAATTGTATAAATTCAAATGCAAAAACAGCTAATAATGCACCAAAAGGATCTACTACGATCCCTTCCCATTTTAAAATCGCCGCCGGTCTTGGCTTTAGCTTCGCTTGTCTAAGTAGCGGTAAAATAACTGTTGGACCCGTTACAATGAATAATCCACCGATTACAAAGGATACTGCAAGTGAAAGACCTGCTAGATAATGGGCTGCTAGTGAACCGGCAATCCAGGCAATAAATGCACCTAACGTAACGATTCTCAACAACGGTTTATTAAACCCTCTTACTTCACGAAAATCTAAATTCAAACTTCCTTCAAATAAAATAATAGCAACTGCTAAGGAAATAATCGGACCAAATAACTCGCCGAAACTTGCCTCTGGATTTATCAATCCGAACACGGGCCCTACCAATAAACCAGCAATCGACATAAGAACAATCGCCGGCATTCTCGTTCGCCATGCTAACCACTGGGAAGCGATTCCTAAAAAGATGACGAACATTAAATCAAATAATAGCGAATCAAGCATGGAATCACTCCTCCTTTTTTAATGGTTTATCCACTACTTCAGTAGTTAAATCTTCTTCAACGAATACACCTTCACGTTTCTCCCAATTAAATAATTGATCTCTTGGAATGGGTTTTTCTTCTTTTGGAAGTACCTCTTTAACTGCTGCAATTTCATCTGATTGATAAATGGACACTGGTTTATTATTGCCGGATAAAGCCTTTTGCATCATAGCAAACGCTACTTGTTGAGATTCAATGGATCGGTATTTCTTCAAAGGACCGACGAGCAGTGGATTAACGATTTGCATAATACTTTCACCAATACGTTCCCCTAGTCTAAACTCTTTTCGGTCTCCCGTTAATAAAGAAGGTCTGAAAATCGATAATTTCTTTAATTTTAAATCAATCAGCTGTTTTTCCATCTCACCTTTAACTCGATTGTAGTAAACAGTTGAATTTGGATTTGCCCCCATTGCTGAAATAACTACGAAATGGCTAACGCCTTTATTCTTAGCCATGCAAGCTAATTGGACTGGATAGGTCAAATCCACTTTTTCAAACGCTTCCTTTGAACCTGCTGTTTTAATGGTCGTTCCTAAACAACAGAAAAAGTCATGAGCAACCTCAAGATCGTTTTCTTCAATGGTATCAAAATCTTTGACGAGCACATCTAATTTCGGATGCTCATAGGATAATGCCTTTCTTGCGATGACATGAACTGCTATGTATGCTTCACTTTCACACAACCACTTCACTAAATGGCTACCTGTTAGCCCCGTTGCTCCAATTACAATAGCAGATCTTTTTTCCAACTCAGTCACCCTTTCAAGTCAAAACGAATGATTAAAGTTTACCATATGCCGAGACAATTTCTGAATATTTATTCATACATCCCTCGAGCTTCCCATACCTTAAGAAGTACATGAAAGGTGGGATTTTAATGGACAAACCGTTCCAACGAATAACAATTCTTTTTTATGTAGGACACTCTGGCTATCCTTTAAGTCGATGTATTCAACTTGCCAAATTTTTAGCATCTCATCATATACTTTTCCTAGTGAATCAAAAACACACTTCGGTAGTCGAGTCTTTACGTCTCAAAGGGATTGAACCGTTGTTATTTAGTAAGCACTCCGATTTAGAATCACTATTAGAAGATGTTCAAGCAGATGTGTTGATTACAGATGGACTTGATACGGATCTTGAAGAAAGTAAAACGTTTAAAAAAGTGATTCCAACAACCATTCACTTTGATGATTTTGGCGAAGGTGGTAAAGAAGCTTCTCGCGTCATTCAAACCCTTTACCGTGAGGAACGCGAAGCATTGCCTTCTAATTACGTCACAGGTCATAGTGGTTTTATTGTCCCAGATGAATTGGAGCCATACGCACAACTCGGTTTACGGCCTTCACAGGCATTACCGTTGCCACATATCGTCGTTGCCTTTACAGAAGAAGATGAAGATAATTTATCCTACCGTACACTTCGACATCTCCTGCATTTACAAATCCCATTAGCTGTTACTGTTTTACTTCATTCTAACTATCGCCATAAACGAGATGAATTAAAAATGATGGCACTCGGACGAAAACAAACCCGCATTATCGAAACGGATGATTTCTTGC
Organism: Bacillota bacterium; assembly: GCA_018816185.1. GTDB lineage: Bacteria > Bacillota > Bacilli > Bacillales_A > Planococcaceae > Paenisporosarcina. The sequence goes on along the minus strand of JAHIWI010000009.1, from coordinate 11,715 downwards.
AAAGTATAAGTGAGTGCGACATGGTTATTTGCGATGCACGCTATACACCTTACTACGTGGCGGTCATTGGAAAACCATGTATAGTCATTGCACAAAACGAAAAAGAAGGACTGCACGGTTTTCCTCGTGAACATAATGGGTTTGTCCATCTTGGATTGGGACGAAAGTTAAAACAGTCTCATTTGCAACAAGCGGTGATGGAATTTATCCTTCATCATAATCGAAGTGGAAAAGCCGTCAAAAAGCAGCTTTCCTTAAAGTTAAGTAGCAATAATCAAAACATGTTGCGTTTAATTGAAAAAATCATTCAAGAAGGGTCTTCAGAGGTGACAAGAAACGCCTAAATTGTGATACAATGTAGAAAAAAGGGGAGTTCCTCCTAAATGAATGCATCAGAAATTCAAGCACAAATCGCAGAACTTAAAATGGATTATATACGATTGCAAGGCGATATGGAAAAATTGGAGTCTACGGGACATCCGGCCATGCTTGAAAAAGCCGAGCAACGATTAGCAGATATGGAAGTACAACTCGCAGAACTAAACAACAAGCTCGCGGCGCTGTAACATGCCCGCGAGCTTTTTAATGGAGGAATGGAAACATGGCATTATTAACAGTAGATAATTTAGGACACACATTTGGTGACCGCACCCTTTTTAAAGACGTTTCTTTCCGCCTTGTTGAAGGGGAACACGTAGGTTTAGTTGGTGCCAACGGCGTTGGTAAATCAACATTAATGAGCATAATTACAGGAGAAATCATTCATGATTCAGGGCGAGTAGAATGGCTACCTGGTACGCATTATGGTTATTTAGATCAACATACTCGCTTAGAACCAGGCCGCTCTATGCGAGACACATTACGTGATGCGTTCTTACCTCTTTATAAAAAAGAAGAAGAAATGAATGTTATCACAAGTAAAATGGGTGACGCCACACCTGAAGAATTAGAAGAATTACTTGAACAAATGGCTGATATTCAAGATGCATTAGATGCAGGTGATTTCTATTCTCTTGATATGAAAGTAGAAGAAATTGCACGTGGTCTTGGTTTAGATGCTGTTGGATTAGATCGTGAAGTTTCGGCTCTTTCTGGAGGTCAACGTACGAAGGTTTTATTAGCAAAACTGCTTTTAGAAAAACCAAAAGTTATGTTACTCGATGAGCCTACTAACTATTTAGATGAAGAGCATATTAATTGGTTATCCAATTATTTAAAGAACTACCCACACGCTTTCCTATTAATTTCACATGATACGGAATTTATGAATGGAAATGTAGATGTTATCTTCCAGTTGGAGTTCTCTAAGCTGTCACGTTACACAGCAACTTACGAGAAGTTTTTAGAACTTGCTGAAATTAATAAACGCCAACATATTGATGCCTATGAAAAGCAACAGGATTTCATTAAAAAACAAGAAGATTTCATCGCAAAAAACAAAGCACGTTACTCAACAACTGGCCGTGCTAAATCACGTCAAAAACAATTGGATCGTATTGAACGAATTGACCGTCCAGAAACAGCTGCAAAACCGCAGTTTGGATTTAAGGAGACACGTAGTCCAAGTCGTTATGTAGTGGAAGCGGATCACTTAGTTATCGGATATGATAAACCTTTACTTCCTCCACTCTCATTTTCAATCGAACGCGGCGAAAAAATCGCGTTAGTTGGAATGAATGGTGTTGGTAAATCAACCTTACTAAAAACCATTTTAGGCAAAGTACCTGCTCTTGGTGGCAGCGTCATTCGTGGTGATTACTTAGTGACTTCTTACTTCGAGCAAGAAGTGAAAGCTGGTAATGAAACGCCGATTGAAGAAGTTTGGAAAACGTATCCGAGTATGGAGCAAAGCGCAGTCCGTGCAGCACTTGCCCGTACTGGCTTGAAAAACGATCATATTTCACGTCCAATGAGCAGCCTTAGTGGTGGAGAACAAGCGAAAGTTCGACTATGCAAATTAATGATGGAAGAAAGCAACTGGTTACTATTTGATGAGCCGACCAACCATTTAGACATCCACGCTAAAGAAGAATTAAAACGTGCGATGACTGAATATAAAGGCACTATTGTGCTTGTCAGCCATGAACCAGACTTCTATGAAGGGTTAGCAACAAAAGTATGGAACGTCGAAGAATGGTTCCAAACAGGCGAACAAAAAGAAATCGAATAATACGTAAAAAGGATTGTCTCTCTTGAGGCAATCCTTTTTTGTTGCGGTTATGTGATGGTGGTGATGGTCATTCTCGATTTCGCTGGGGGTATTCAAGATTTGGTTGCGTTGATACTAGATTTCGATGGGTGCATTCTCCATTTCATACGGGCTATTCTCGAATTCGAATGTCTTATTCTAGTATTCATGAATTTCACACAATTGTTTACCACTAAAAAGCTCTATGCAACGTTTCTGCATAGAGCTTTTTATTTCTTATTTGCAATCCTGAAGATTAATAAGTTGTCACTTTAAACAATTTTTGAATGGTATATAGACCTCGTTGCCAAACTGTAAACTCATCTTGGAATTCTTCAAGTTCTACCGTATACATGGCATCTTCATTATTCCATAGTCTTTCAAAATAACTTTCCATTTCCGTTGCTAATTTACTGTCATTTGGGGCAATTACTCTAAGATTCGCCTCTAAATTATAGTTATCTAGTGTACGATCTGTATAGTTTCCTGAACCATTTGAAATAATGGTATGTTCTTCATTTTGAATCCAAATCGCTTTCGTATGATACTGCCCAATAACGGTATTGTACCATCGGACATTCATTTTCCCTTCTGTATCTTCAACCATTTCTTGAACGACTGGTCGATTAGGTAGACCTGATTTTTGTTGACCAAAAGAGTTTTCATTCGGATCAAGGATGACGTTAATCTCTACTCCGCGATTTGCTGCATCAATTAAGGTTGTGACAATATCTCGCTTTGCAATAAAGAACATCCCTAACCAAATTTTGTCACCTTTTTTCGTGTTTTCTAAATCAGCAAGCAGTGCATCTAAAATTTTCTTTTCCGTCAGGTATTGAACCTCATACTGTCCGTCTGATTTCTCCACATCGACACGAGGTAGTTTAGGACCACCGGAATATTGCGAAACAGCTTCTTCCGCTTCCAAAATATCATTTAATACTGGCCCACTCACCTTCAATGCAATATTGCCATGGAATCCACTTGCATCATGAGGATTCGAAGAAGTTACCATACCCTCTTTCTCCGTTATTACTGCTTTTCGATGGTTGGCTTTTACGTTTAATAAAGTCATATAAGATGCAACCGTCATTTTTGGTGCATCACTTGCCATTGCATTATCAATCCATCCCTTCCCACCAATATCAAACCATTGGAAGAAAATTCGGTAGATGCCTGAGTAAACAGGTGTTGAATCTCTTAAGGGATCCAAGTCAGTATAAACAATCTCTACACCAGCTTCTCTCATCTTTTTAAACCATTCATTTTCATACGATCCATACCCACGATTAAGCGGATCAGTTATAAAGATAATCGGCATATCCGGATTTTCTTTTTTCTTATCGGCTAACTTCGAAGATAGCGTATCTGCAATCTTTGGAAAATCTTCTTTTTCATCGTAAAAACCATCAAACAAGAAAAAATCGACAACGATGAAATCCTCAGCTTCCTCAATCATCTGATAGACTTCGTCAAATATATTGAGTTCATGAACCATGCCCGTCCCTTTTTTATCTTGAGCAAAGGTTAAATCCGTTATCATTTCAATATTGTCTGTTTTATGCAATTCTCCTTTATATGAAATCCCTTCAGGCAAAGGCTTAAATGTATGCCATAAAATAACGGCGATATATATTAATGCGAAAACACCTATTGAGCCCATGATAATACGCTTACGCTTGCTCCATTCTTTACGCGGCTTTTTAGCCATCCGCGGTTCCCCCTCATCAAACAAATGTATTACTACGGATATTCCCGTCTATCTGTATTAACAAACCCAAATAACCTTCAGAAAACAGATTTATAAAAAGAAAGTTTCGCATCAAACTTTGGCATGATCATATTGGTGCTGCTCGCTTCGCTTACGCAGCCTTTACTGTTGGCGTATCCCTTTGCAACAATTTCAACTGAGATGCCGATTTTTCTAAATGAGATTGTTAAAATTCTAACTGAGCCATCGATAATTCTAACCAAGAACCACAAAATTTTAACTAAGCGACTATTAACCCATAAAAATAGCTCAGAGCAATAAACTCTGAGCTTATCTTTTTCATGGAGCTTGTTCAATTAAAGCTCTCGTTTGTTGAAGAAGAAATTATTCTAAATCACTTGTATATTTTTCAGGTAATAACTCCATTACATTGCACTTTACTAATTCACCATTATATGGAATGATAACATCTGTCTTTTTTCCATAATCACTAATTAACTCTCGACACATACCACAAGGAGCAACCACCCAACATTTTTCAATATCTTCGTGTGGATGAGGGTGAGCCACCGCAACAATCGTTTCAAATTCGTGGTCTCCTTCTGAAATAGACTTACCAATTACCATCGCTTCCCCACACACTGTTATTCTTCCAACATTCGCTTCTACGTGAACTGCCGAATAAACATTACCAGATGGTGTTCGAACTGCTGCACCAATGTGATGTCGCCCATACCTATAATTCTTTTCTATAACTTTTTCGGCTTCTTTAATTAGTTCATAGTCTCTATCTTCTAAAGGCCTAACTTTTAACATAATTCTCCTCCTTACTAGTTCAGTTCAATGCTTTTATTCACCAAACTTTCATCAGTTGATATAACAGATCAAATACAATTTTGCTTCTTCTCTTTATATTTTAATATAAAACACCCTTTTCCTAAGGTATATTTTTCAACACCATTAAACAATAGTTAATCTCATAATCATAACCAAAGTGACAATAGTTATTTTCATCCTGTAATTTAAATGCTTTTTACATTTGTTAATTCGATAGCGAAAGCAGAGAGTATTTTCTTATCAACAGAAAAATCGAGTATAAAACCTTTTCGGTTTTATACTCGATTATTAATACCATTCCTATTGATTCTTTACGTTATCCCCTACTTGCCTTTTTAAGGCTACTCTACATTCAAATCAAGCTGGGATATAGTCTGTAATCGCGGAATCGGCAATTAGCATTTCTTTTAATCGCTGTTTGGCACGGAATAGGCGGGATTTCACTGTTCCTATTGATACTTTCATGATTTCTGCAATTTCGATTAGTGAATACTGATGGACATAAAAATACATGACTGTTGTTTGATAAATGGAGTCGAGTTCCGAAATTTTGTCTCGCACCATTTGAGATAAATCGCTTTTTTCTAAAAGGTCTTCAGATGAAAGGGTTTCACTAGGGACTAAATCGAGAACCGGTACATCTAGTGTTTCTGGCTGATTCATCACATGCTTACTGATTCTCACATTTTTTCGATAACGGTCTCTAAATGTATTCATACAGATGGTTGTTAACCACGCTTTAAGATGATCAACATCTTTGACGTTCGTTTCATATCTGACTACTTTCAACCATACTTCCTGCATCAAGTCTTCTGCTTCTGTTTGGTTTCGAGTTAACTTTAAACAAAGATGGTACATATACCGATTGTATTCTTCGTATACATGATCAAGTGTAACATTCATTTTATTGTCCTCCGTTCGTCCTTGCTGTTATCTCTATTTTGCCAAAGACGAACCTTACCCTCTATCGGAATCTCTTTCAAAATTCTTACAAACGTGTAATAAAGCAAAAAAAAAACAGAAGGACTAGTTGTCCTCCTGTTCTTCCTCTTCATCTTTTTCTTCTTGAATTGTAATCGTTAATTGCATAATACGGTTTCGGTCCATCTCGTTCACTTCAAAACGAAGATTTTCATAAGTGAATTGTTCTCCGTTATCAGGCATATGTCCTAGTTGTTGAAGGACAAATCCGCCGATGGTGTCGTGGTCATTTGGAATTTCGATTTTGAACATTTCATTCACATCTTCAATTTCAAGGCGACCGTGACAAATGAGTCGATGCTCTGTCATTTCAAAAACCAAGATTTCTTCATCTTCATCCGATTCATCTTCGATTTCTTGTCCAATCATTTCTTCGATGATGTCCTCATGCGTAACGATTCCTAATGTTCCACCATATTCATCTAAAACGATTGCCATGTGTTTCTTCTTGGCTAACATTTGTTTAAATACTTTTTCGACGCTGACCGATTGAACAACAAAAAGTGGATCACGATCGATAAGCGATTCTAATTCAAGGGTTGGATCCATTGACCATTCGATAAATGTCTTTGAGTAAAACATTCCGACGATATGGTCCATACTTTCTTCATATACTGGATATCTTGTATAGTAATGTTCCAATATAATATCTCGAACTTCATCATATGTAGCATTTGCAGGAATTCCTACAATTTCCATACGGTGTGTTTCCAATACATCTTGAACATCTTTATTCGGAAAATCAAGTACACCTTTTAAGCGTTCTGATTCCTCTTCTTCAAATGTTCCTTCCGTAGAAGCGATATCAACCATTGTACGAAGCTCTTCTTTAGTAAGTGTTGCTTCTTTCACTGCGCCTTTAGAAATTATGCGAATAAAAACGTTCGTAAATTTTGCAATTAAGAAAGTAACTGGACGCATAATTTGAACAAGTAAAGCAATGATCGGCGCTACCAAATACGCAATACGATCAGCAAAAGTAACGGCTAGTGTTTTTGGAAGTACTTCTCCAAAAATAATGATAATTAAAGTTAATCCAGCGGTTGCAATGGCAATATCCCAACCGTATTCTAAAGCAATTAACGTTAATAATGTAGGCATAGCAATATTTACGATGTTGTTACCAATTAAAATCGTCGTAATCATGCGGTCCGGTTTCGCGATGAGCACGAGGAGCTTTTGCGCCATACGGTCTCCTTGCTCAGCACGAAGCTGGACCTTCATCCTATTTACTGCTGTGAGTGCCGTTTCACTACCTGAAAAGAAAAACGACAACACTAAACTAATGGCTAAACCTATAAACTCCAACCGTGTTTCCTCCTATATGAGTCAAAAAACCCGCTCAATTTCAATATCTATAACTATATCATATTCAGAATTTCCATGTCTCAAATGGGAATTCATTTTTAATAAAAATATTAGAGTGAGTTCTTACTTTATACATCTCTTCAGTGATGAATCAAAATTTCTATCTGAATAACGAACCGGTGCTTTACGGATTTCAAGAAATGATTATGATATACTACTCCTATTCTCGAACTATTTAGAAAAGAGGGATATCATGAGTCATTTAAACGAATTGAACAGCTATTTTGAAACAAAACGTGAGGAACATTTAGATGAATTAAAACAGTTTCTTCGCATCCCTAGCGTTAGTTCTTTATCGGAACATAAAGAAGATATGCGCACTGCAGCAGAGTGGTTGTCCAAATCATTACAAGATGTTGGGTTAGAAAACGTTTCAATTGATGAGACGAAAGGTCACCCAGTTGTTTATGCTGACTGGCTTCATGCAGAAGGTAAACCCACTATTTTGGTCTATGGACACTACGATGTGCAACCCGTTGATCCATTGAACCTGTGGGAGACAGAACCTTTTGATCCAACCGTACGAGATAATAAATTATATGCTCGCGGAGCAAGTGACGATAAAGGCCAAGTATATATGCATGTAAAAGCAATCGAGGCTTTATTCAAAACAAATGGCACTTTGCCAGTAAACGTTAAGCTCTGTATTGAAGGTGAAGAAGAAATCGGTAGTCCGAATCTTCCCGAATATGTAGAAGCGAATAAAGAAAAACTATCAGCCGACATTATTGTTATATCTGATACAGGAATGCAAGGACCAGGAAAACCAGCAGTTTGCTACGGTTTGAGAGGATTAGCAGGAGTTCAAATTGAAGTGAAAGGTCCTAAAGGCGACTTACATTCAGGACTATATGGTGGTGGGGTTCAAAATTCAATCCACGCTCTAGTTGAGTTACTTGCGTCTTTCCGTGATCAAGAAGGCACGATTCAAGTGGATGGCTTTTATGACAATGTACGTGAAGCGACAGCTGAAGAGCGTGCAGCATATAAAGAACTCGATTTTGATGAAGAGGCACTCAAAAAAGAATTACAAGTCGATGAATTATTTGGTGAAAAAGGATTCACACATTTAGAACGCACATGGATTCGCCCTACTTTAGAAGTGAATGGTGTATTCGGTGGATTTTCTGGTGAAGGAATTAAAACAGTATTACCTGCTGAAGCTGGAGCGAAAATTACTTGCCGTTTAGTTCCTGATCAAGATCCGGATGAAATCGTAGCGAAATTAAAAGCACATATTGAAAAACATAAACCAGTTGGTGTAAATGTTGAAGTCACGGAATTTGATAAAGGGAAGCCATTCATTACTCCTTTTGATCATCCTGCGATTCAAGCGGCTGGGCGTTCGTACGAAAAAGTTTACCAAGTTCCAACTTCCTATGTACGTGGAGGCGGTTCGATCCCAATCGTTGCAGCTTTTGATGAAATTTTAGGTTTACCTGTTGTATTAATGGGCTTTGGTTTAGCATCAGAAAATTTCCATGCGCCTAATGAACATTTCCATTTAGAAAACTTCGATCAAGGGTTGCGCGTTATTGGCGACTACTATTACGAACTAGCGAAATTTAACTCAAGTGAATTAGTGAAATAAAAAAAATCCCGAATCCGCATATCGTATGCTGGATTCGGGATTTTAGATTTTATTCAGTTGCGCCAAAGAAAGTGATGAATTCTTCCGATTCTTTACGTTGTTTCGCTTTCGGCATTTCATCGAAGTAACCGAATTGAAGCATACTTATGATTCGCTCTCCTGGTTTCACTCCCATTGCTTGACGGAATTTCGGTGCATCGATAAATGGAGGCGTCTTCCAACATGAACCAATCCCTAAATCCCAAGCAAGTAATTGTGCATTTTGAATGTAGGCGCTAGCTGCAGCATAATCTTCTAAACGTTCTTTTTGACGAGCATCTTCAGGTACGATGATAAACGCGTATCCACCTGGTGAAGTGAATTTTTTCATGTTTTTTACTAAATCTTCTTCAGAAAGCTCTTTCCATTTAGGTACGCCGAATTCACGTAAAAGCTCATGTAATTCAGTGAGTTCTTTTCCGCAAGCAACGACTAAGCGCCATGGTTCTCGGTTTCCGTGATTTGGAGCCCATTTCGCATCATCCAACACAGATATTAAAGTTTCACGCTCTACTGGTTGTCCATTAAAGTTTTTAATTGAGCGTCTTTGTAGAATCGCATCTCTTATTGATAAAGATTGTTCATTCATGATTGTATGTTCTCCTTTTTATTGCTGAAGTTAAAACCAAATGTGTGCAATTACACCTAAAATAATGAGATGGAAGATTTGGTCTGCCATTATGATTAACCAGCCAGCATCTTTTCCATTTGTTTTCATCACATTTTTTACCCACCACTGCACGAATGTTCGACGGTCTAAAATAATATGACTACCTATCATAAGTATAATAGCAGTTAAAGGTAATAATCCATAATCCAAATAGACTACGGCGGTTACGATTAGTGTATATATGAAAGAGTGGACCAAAAGTGGAATCCATTGTTTGGTTTTATTCATTGCCATCCAACTCGTTTGAAACAAATAATCGCCGATAAAATGGCCGATTAACATATAACTAAACACCGTCATCCAAGATCCTCCTAAGTGCTAAAGCACTATTTTCCCAACCAATAATCCTTGCTATGTCATTCAATAATCCTATGGTAATATTATCATACCAACTAAACGGCAAGAAAAAAAGAACCGCTTTTGAGCAGGAAAGGAATTTCCATGATGACAAATGATAAACCTATCTCCAACTTCAGTGACCAAAACGAGCTACAGTCCGAAGAAATGCTCGCTGTTATCTTTGAATACATGGGAAAAATAACTGCTGAAAATGATTTAGATAAGTTACTGATGATTTTAGCTGACCTAGGTAAACGGCTAATCATTGCAGATCGCTGTACTGTTTGGCTCTATCAAGCCGCTGAACATCAGCTATGGACCATTGTAGCACACGGCATTGACAAGGTAGTAATTCCCGCAGATAGTGGCTTTGTTGGCCACAGCTTTATGACTGGAGAGCCAGTCATAGTCGAAGATGCCTACCAGGATGAGCGATTTAATGATGCGATTGACCTTAGCACCGGTTATTTAACCAAGTCGGTCGTTTGTATTCCCTTTCGTAATTCAGAAGGCGAAATCATCGGTGCCTTTCAAGCTATAAATAAAATGACCGCCAGTCAAACATTTTCAGAGAAAGATATCGAAGTATTAACTTTAGCTGCTTCGTATTCAGGCAAGTCCTTTGAATCATCTATTCTTCGAAATGAATTAATAGAAACGCAAAAAGAAATGATTGAAACGATGGGTGAAATCGGTGAAAGTCGTTCAAAGGAAACTGGTCATCATGTTCGACGTGTCGCGAAATATTCATATGAACTAGCTAAATTAGCCGGATTGCCCGAACAGCAAGCCAGACTACTAAAATTAGCTTCGCCAATGCATGATATCGGCAAAGTAGCTATTCCTGATCATATTTTATTAAAGCCTGGAAAATTAACAGACGAAGAGTTTGAGTTAATGAAGACGCATACGTCAATTGGCTATTATGTGTTTAAACATTCACAACGCGACTTATTAAAAACAGCTGCCATTATTTCACATGAACATCATGAAAAATGGAATGGAACTGGCTATCCAAATGGGTTAGCTGGGAAAGAGATTCATATTTTCGGACGAATAACAGCCATTGCTGATGTATTCGATGCTTTAGGGAGTGATCGCGTCTACAAAAAAGCATGGCCACTTCAAGATATTATCGATCACTTAAAGGAACAACGTGGCCAACACTTTGACCCTACTCTGATTGATTTGTTCTTAGGCAATATTGATACATTTTTAGATATTCGCAATGAATTATCCGACGATATATAAAAAGGCTGCGAGACGATTTTTATCAAGTCATCTCACAGCCTTTTTCTATATATCTTCACATCATCGTCACTTTGTTTTTCCCGCTCATCTTAGAAGCATAAAGTGCTTTGTCTGCTTGTTCAATCCAATCATTTGGCTTATTAAAGTCATGGACGCTTGAAGAAGTACCGCCAATACTAATCGTCGCAACTCCGATAGTTGAACTGGTTTTATGTTCAACTTCCGCATTTCTCATTTCTCTACAAATCTTCTCGGCCATTTGTCTGCCTTCTTCCTCCTTCATATTTGGAAGAATGATGCCAAATTCTTCTCCCCCATACCGAGTAACAAATCCATCATTACCCACTATTTCTTTGAACATGGTTGCAACTTTTTTAATTAACTCATCACCCATGACGTGTCCATAGGTGTCATTATATTTTTTGAATTCATCTAAGTCGATTAACAACAGAGTTAACGGTGATCCAACCTTAATAGCATCCATCGAAAGTTCCTTCATTTTTTCATCAAAGAATCTTCTGTTATTCACACCTGTTAATCCATCAAGGAAAGTTAATTCTTTTAAACGAGCATTGGTTTTACTAAGCTCTTGTGTTCTCCGTTCGATTTTTTCATCTAACGTTTGATTTAAATGAAGGAGATCACTCGTTAAGTTTTCAGATTCCTGGAACTTCTGTGCATAATTGCGACTTAAATTTAATGACTGCACAGCAATGTAGATAAAGAATCCGTACGTCGCT
>JAHIWI010000096.1 GCA_018816185.1 Bacillota bacterium | reverse complement strand
TTTACCTGTATAAGAAAGGTTGACTCCATATTCTTGTAGACGTTTTAGGAGATCATGTACTTCTTCATTATCAAAATAACGAATAACGGAATCCGCCATTTTATCGCCAATTTCATGAATCGAAACGAGTTGTTCACTTGTCGCATTTGATAAAGCGAACATATCTCCAAACTCTTCGGATAAAATTTTAGCTGCCTTCTCACCAACATGACGAATCCCTAAACCGAATAGCACACGTTCCATCGAATTTTGTTTAGACGCTTCAATCGATTCCACTAAATTTGTAGCAGATTTTTCACCCATGCGATCGAGTTGTACAAGCTGTTCTTTCGTTAATGTAAACAAATCAGAAACATCTTGAATAAGTCCTTCACGGAATAACTGCTCCACGACTTTTTCACCTAGTCCATCTACGTTCATCGCATTACGAGATACAAAATGAATCAAGCCTTCTGTAATTTGGGCAGGGCATTGTGGATTTACACATCGCAAAGCCACTTCCCCTTCTATGCGAACAAGCTCACTTTCGCAAACTGGACAATCTGTCGGCATTTCAAATGGGATAGATTCCTCATTTCGTTCAGCGAGAACGACAGAGACAACTTCAGGAATAATATCTCCCGCTTTTCGGATGATGACGGTATCTCCAATGCGAATATCTTTTTCGCGAATAAGGTCTTCATTGTGTAAAGAAGCTCTTCCCACAGTTGTACCAGCTACTTGAACCGGTTCCAAAATAGCCGTTGGTGTTAAGACACCTGTTCGACCAATCGTCAATTCTACCGAAAGAAGTTTCGTTTTCACTTCTTCGGCAGGAAATTTGTAAGCAGTTGCCCATCTTGGACTCTTTGCGGTAAACCCAAGATCTTGCTGGTGGACGTAGCGATTAATTTTAATCACAATGCCATCTATTTCATACGGCAGGTTTGGTCGTTGCTCTGTCCATTTCTCGATGTAAGCTTGCACTTCATCAATGGACTGGCAAAGTTTACGTTCTTTATTCGTTTGAAAACCAAGTTCATCTAAATAATCGAGCGCTTCAGCATGACCATCAAGCCCAAGTGCTTCTCCGTCTCCGCCAATTCCGTATACAAAAATGGAGAGGTTGCGACTTGCTGCGATTTTAGGATCCAACTGACGAAGTGAACCAGCTGCTGCATTTCGTGGATTCGCAAATTTTTCTTCTTCATTGGCCACACGGTGTTCATTCAAAGCTAAAAAGGATTTTTTAGGCATATACGCTTCACCGCGAACTTCAATTGTGACAGGTTTTTTCAAGCGTAACGGAATCGCTCGAATGGTTTTGAGGTTTTCGGTAATATCCTCACCCACTCGACCATCACCACGAGTTGCGCCACGAACGAAGACTCCCTCTTCATAGGTAAGGGAAATCGCAAGTCCATCAATTTTCAGCTCACATACATACGAAAACGAATCGCCAATGCTTCCACGAATTCGGCGATCAAAGTCATCTAAGTCATCACGGCCAAATGCATTCGATAAACTTAGCATTGGATACGTATGTGCGACCTTTTTGAACCCTTGTAAAATCGTTCCTCCCACACGTTGAGTGGGCGAATCCGGGAAAATTAAATCAGGATATTCTGTTTCAATTTCAATCAGCTCATGTAAGTACTGATCATATACATCATCTGGCACGAGCGGTTTGTCCAGTACGTAGTAGGCATATCCAGTATCATGCAACAGCTGATTTAATTCTTTTACACGTTGTTCCAATTGCACTTTATCCATTTTTGTTCCTCCGCTCGGATCATATAATTCAGGTTTTAAAAGGAGTTGTAAGTAGCCACCCCTTTAAAATTTATACTTTTTCAATCGGCGCAAACTTCGCTAATAATCGTTTAATACCAGTTGGGCTTGGGAAAGCAATGTCTAGTTCTGTATTTTCACCTTCGCCACGAACACTAACGACAGTCCCTTCTCCCCACTTCTTATGAAGTGCTTTGCTTCCAACTTGCCATCCCAGTTTGTCTCCACCAGATGTTTTATAAACGGGACGTTGAACGGCAGCACGTGTTGTGGTGCCCGTGGAGCGACTTGTTGTTGTCGTTCGATTCGACCCAGCTTTTTGTTTTAAAACAACTTGCTCCATAATATCATCTGAAATTTCAGCGATAAATCGAGATGGGTTGTTGTAACCGCTACGTCCAAATAATGTACGAGACTGTGCACATGTTAAATACAAACGCTCTTCAGCACGTGTAATACCTACGTAAGCAAGTCGACGTTCTTCTTCCATTTCGTCGGTATCGCCAATGGACCTTGAATGAGGAAACACATTCTCCTCCATACCTACGATAAAGACCACTGGGAATTCAAGTCCTTTTGCAGCATGCATTGTCATTAATACGATATTGCCTTTCGACTCATCTTCTTCGCTTCCTAGCTTGTCTAAATCGGAGATAAGAGCTAAGTCGGTTAAGAAAGTAACGAGCGATTTATCATCACTGCGCTCTTCAAAAGCTTTTGTTACGGATAAAAACTCTTCTATATTTTCTAAACGGCTTTCCGCTTCGATGGTTTTTTCATTGCGAAGCATATTACGGTATCCGGTTTTGTCTAGCACTTGTTCTACAAGTTCTGTTACCGATAAAAATTCCTGCATTTTCGAAAAACCCTCAATTAATGCATGGAACTTAGCCGCTTCATTTGCTGCGCGTGCAGGAAGTCCCATGAAATCAACTTCTTGAAGTGCATCAAAAATCGAACGATCTTGTTCAATGGCAAATCGAGCCATTCGCTCAAACGAAGTTGCGCCAATATTACGTTTGGGTTCGTTAATAACACGTGACAACGACAAATCGTCCTCATTATTTGCGATAAGACGTAAATATGCGAGTAAATCTTTAATCTCTTTTCGATCATAGAACTTCGTTCCGCCGACAATGGTGTAACCCATGTTCGACTTCACTAAAACTTCCTCCATTACACGAGACTGGGCATTTGTTCGGTAAAGAATTGCAAAGTCGTTTAATGTACGTCCATCGGTTTCCATAATTTCTTGAATGGTTTTCACAACAAATTGTGCTTCTTGTTGTTCATCGTAAGCTTTATACACTCGAATCGGTTCACCCGACTTGTTTTCAGTGCGAAGTTCTTTCGGATAACGACCCGTATTATTTACAATGACGTCATTGGCTGCTTTTAGGATGCGTTGCGTCGAACGATAGTTTTGTTCAAGCATGATGACTCGTGCTTGAGGATAATCTTTTTCAAACGACATGATGTTTTGAATATCCGCCCCACGCCATCTGTATATGGATTGATCGGAATCTCCTACTACACAAAGATTGCCAAACTTTTTCGCCAGCAGTTGAACTAAATCATACTGAGCTTTGTTTGTATCTTGGTACTCATCCACATGAATATACTGAAACTTATTCTGATAGAATTCCAGTACTTCAGGAACGCGTTTAAAGAGTGTCAACGTCGTCATAATCAAATCATCAAAATCGAGTGACTGGTTTTTCCGTAGGCGTTTGTCGTAGGCAGTATACACTTCCGCCGCTGTTTTCTCGAAAGGATTGAATTGATTGGCTTGGCTTTGGAATGTTGCCGCATCAATGCATTCGTTTTTCGCTGAACTTATGGCGTTTAACATCGAGCGTGGATCATATTTTTTGGGGTCAATATTTTGATCTTTTAAGATTCGTTTGATGACGGTTAACTGATCACTTGTATCTAAAATCGAAAAACTTTTCGAATAGCCAATGCGGTCAATATCTCTTCGAAGAATTCGAACACACATGGAGTGGAAGGTTGAAACCCACATACGGTCGCCTGTTCCATTCCCAAGTAATCCATCGATCCGATTTCGCATTTCACGAGCCGCTTTATTCGTAAATGTAATTGCTAAAATTTTTGAAGGATAGACGTCTTTTTCCACAACTAAATAAGCGATGCGGTGCGTTAAGACACGCGTTTTACCAGATCCCGCTCCTGCCATTATCAGAAGAGGTCCTTCAGTTGCTTTTACTGCTTGTTCTTGTTCAGGATTCATCCCGTTTAATAAGTTTTTTACGAGTAATTCCATTTTGCACCGTCCTTTACCAAACATTTGTTCTTCTATTATAAGCTGTTTTGATTCAATGTCAAAAAGCCTCTGATTTAACTGCATCTACTGTTAATAAAGCTTCATCAAGATTGTCATATAGATGATTTCCGATGACAATTGTATCTGCGTAAGTGGCCATTTCTTTCGCTTGTTCGATGGTCGTAATTCCACCACCATAAAATAGACGCGTCTGGTTTAGCACATCTTTTGCTGCTGCAACCATTTGAGGATCTCCATATATACCACTGTATTCTATGTAGAATAACGGTAACTTGAAGAAATTCTCGGCTAACCGTGCATGAGCAATGACGTCCTCTTGTGAAAGCTCTGTATTCGCATCCGTCACGATGGCCGCTTTACAATCTTTATTCAAAATACAATAGCCCTCAGGGATGAGCTCGTCCCAATCCATAAAATCGCCATATGCTTTTATGGCATCCAGATGGAGTTCCTTCACCCATTTCGTGTTCGAGCTATTGAGCACAGTGGGAATAAAATAATAGTCAAACCCAGGTGAGATTGACTCTACATTTGAAATTTCTAGGACGACTGGGAGCTTATAATGACGTACACGCATGAGTAAATCCAAGACTAACTCAAGTGTCACTCCATCTGTACCGCCAACTATGATGGCATCGGTTCCAGACTGACAAACTTTCCTTAAGTTTTCGTCAGATATCTCTTTTGCAGGATCTAGTTTAAACACATGTCGCCATTTCAAGTAGTCCATGGTCAGCCACCTATCGTTAAATTCGGTATTAAAATCCAATACGAAAATCAATTTTTACCTATCTTATTAGTATAACAAAAAAACTGACTAGAGATGTTCTCTAATCAGTCTTTAGGGAATTGAAATGGTTTTTCGTCAGGATATAATCTTCCAAGCATCTCATCATATGTATCATTGCCGTAATCGAAACAGCGTCGAACACGCGAGATAGTTGCTGTACTTGCACCAGTTTCGTTTT
>JAHIWI010000095.1 GCA_018816185.1 Bacillota bacterium | reverse complement strand
CGAAAGCTACTTCCATGGAGTCGAGTGCTGCAGTTAAGAGCATCACACCTTGAAAGCCCATATAAACGACTACGAAGGGCAAGGCAATTTTACTGAAGTTCCAAACTAATCCCCAATCGGTACGGATATCCCGAAAGTTTAATCGTTTAGACTCAGTAGAAATTGATATCAGATTAGGTAACAACAAAGTAAGGCCCGCTGAAACTATAAACGTACCGACGTTAACGAATAAAGCCATTTCCAAAGTACCTATTATAAACAGAATTCCAGCCAACGCTGGTCCTAAAACAAATGCACCAGAATGGACAAAACTGAGCAAAGCATTAAATTTTAATCGAGCATGCTCTGGCAGTAGTCTCGTCATATAGCTAAAAGAAGCATGTTCAAACGTCGCACTCGCCATTTGAATGAACAACACAAACACATAAATCATCCAAATTGAATCTATAAAAGCTATGGTCAAAACTAGGAAAGCTCTCACAATATCTAAGAAAATCATTAAATGCTTCGTAGACGTCCGATCAATCACACTTCCAGCCCAAGACCCAACCAACATATAGGCAAAGGGTTTAATCATATACAAGCCCGCAACAGCAAAAGCTGACCCAGTTCGTTCAAATACCAGCAAATTAACGGTTAATAAATAAATCCACCCACCAACATTTGCAATGCCCACTGCACTTAAATACGTAACTAAGGCTTTCTTGTTTTTATTCATCATATATATCCCTCCGACATGTTTATTGAACCAAAATAAAAAATCCCACCCCCAAGACGATTTGTCTTGGGAACGAGATCAACATGTCGTGGTACCACCCCAGTTTGTCCTGATGTCACCATCAGCACCTTTTCAAGTACGGCAAGAAAACCTTGCGTATACTATAGCTTCATAACGGGAGCATCCGTCACACAATCTCCAGTAAATGCATATGTTTTACTGGTCCTATGTGAAGCTCGGAGTCTTGTTTCGGTAAATCTTTTCTTACCCTTTTGCAGCTACCAGGGCTCTCTGTTAAAGAAAATGATGTACGTACTTCTCTTCATCGCTGTTAATTTTTGTAATCATAGCATATGTAAAAATGATTTGTATAGAAAAATTTTATTTCTTCCGAAAATCGTACTCATCCTTACGAACATCCAGTATTCTCCCATTTATAGAAACAACATGTTTACTAATCCATTCAATTTTTCCTTCTTCTATCCGGTAAGCCCAATAAATATTGCGGTTTGTATCAAAGGTATTGTGGTAAATCACTTCTCCTCGCACTGCTGGCGCTACTGTCGAATGGGCATTGCTGATATAAGTCCTAACAGTGTATATCCCAGAAGGAGAAACTTCTTCCGATAGGAGTTCGCCTTTTGGTAAACGATCAATATTGAAAAAGAAATAGTTGATAACCGCCACTAGAAACAGAATGGCCAAAATGAAAAATAGCAAAATAAAACCAAGTATCTTTGAAAGACCTTTAAGTATCTTCAAACTAACCACTCCTCACCATATGTAACGATGAACATAAGAAATGGTTTCCAATTGTGAGTTTAGTACATAATTTCATTAACGAGTTGCTTAATCGTACCTTGCAAAGACTTGTGAATATTTTCTCTTTCAAGAAGGAAATAAGTAGACTTCAAAAAATTCTTGAATGCGAGTAGAGCATAGTAAGATTGTAATTTATTCGTGTCATTTTTCACTTCTTTTAATGTCTGTGCTTCATTCATAAGCCATTCACTTAATTGAGACACATTCAGATGGTGTTGTGAAAGGGTGACGAAGGAGCGGGCGATTCTTACTTCCTCGTCATCTTTAAATCCCGATGCAATCGAAAAGACTTGGTGAATATTAGTTAATATTTTCAACGCATCTTCTTCAGTGCTAAATGGATGCTTAGCAATTGATCCCAATAAATCTGCTCCATGAGCTGCGGCATGTGCCCAGCCTTTTTTCTCAACAAACCCTCTTAAATCTTGTTCCTTCATTAAATATTGCATGGAAGCATCAATTGTTCGTCTAACTAATTCCTTGTCTACAATCTTTTTTGAGGCGTCTACATGTAAGATGGCTGCAAAAAATAGAACAGTAAATGAGCGGGTGAAGACAGCATCACTTAATGGATTTTCTATATCAACCATTAACAAATCTTGATTCAATAATAACGTCAAAATGTATTCTATTTGTTGTTTAGACAATTGCTCATTGTTTATTAATTTCCAAAACGCGCTGTAGTTTAATTCATCTCTTAATACGGGGTCTACAGACCCTATATTCTCAATCATTTTATCCAAAAATTCATTAGAAATTTCTATTGATTCACCAGAGATGATACGTTTCAGATCAGCTATGTAAGTAGTCATTTTATCGTTCCTCTTTTTCTTTGTTTTGATAACTTCTCAAGCTATTCATTTTTGTAATGATTTCCAAATGCTTGCCCTAGTGATAATATTAGCACATGAATGTTTGGAATATTTGATAATATTAAAATCTTGAATCAATCTCATAATTCATAATTCCTAATTTCAATAGTAAAACTGAATGTTAAATTGGTTATTTATCAGTATTCATTATTTTAAACAGATCTCATTGATTGGAGCGCAGGGTGGCGACTCCAGTGGGAACAGCACGAGCTGAAAGCCCCGAAGGAACGAAGTGACGAGGAGATTGAAGCCGTGCCCACGGAAAGCGTCCACTTGAAGTGGAAATCAAGGTGGTTTGGATTTAATTATTAGATTTTTTATAAAAATAGATAATCGACTCGGGGGAGTTAAAGCTGAATAAAGGTGTGTATTGTGAAAAATGCGGAAAAGAGATTAAGTTTCAAGGAGACCTAGTCACGACAACAATTATGTTTGAAGTTGTGCCATATCATGAGGATTGCTATGCGAAAGAT
>JAHIWI010000094.1 GCA_018816185.1 Bacillota bacterium | reverse complement strand
GGATTTAGATCTTCTTTGCCAAATGATAGGAAGGTTAGGATATTTCCATCAAGATGATAATCACCTACATTCTCATCTGAGTATTCTTTGATTTCGTTAGTCGTTCGGTCTAAGACATACATTTTTGATGAACTATTCTTATTCTCTTCCCACACGAGCCAATTTTCATTTACGGCAAATTCGAATAATCCCGCTCCTTTTTTTGGTTCAACAAGTGCTCTTTTCGTTTCTGAATCAATCGAATAAGCATAAATACCATTGTTGTCTGTGTATACCAATTCATTTGTAGCTCCAACATATTTCGCTCTAATTAATGATGGATAATCCACATCCGGAATTGTTACATCGACTAACGAATCCTTATTTGCTTGATGAAACGCTCTATCTTCTGACCACTGTTGTACGTAAGGAAAACTTAAAAACAATGATAATCCAGCGATTGCTACGCCAACAAGTAAGGGTTTAAACATTCTTGGACGAGAGAGTTTTTTGTTCTCCAAGCGATGACTTGCTTCGTTTAAGATTTTGTTCTTTCGATCGTTCGTTAAGATGATTTGTTCTGGTATGGATTGATCTAATTGGCGTTTAATATTCTCTCGCATGTTCGATGTCCTCCTCACTTAATGATAAACGTGCCATTTTTCTTCCTCTTGCCAATCTTGTTTTTACGGTATTTGCTGAACAGTTCAACACAACTCCAATTTCATTTACCGACAGCTCTGCAAAGTAATGCAACCACACTGCTTCTTTATATTTTAGGGGCAAGTTTTCAACCATCCGTGCTACATTTATGTTATTTTCCTGTAGCAACATTTCATCTTCTGGCGTTTGTTTGTGCACGGTTAATGTACTGACAAAACTAGAAATTTCCGTTTTACGATACGCCCAACTTTTAAAATAGTTGTGACACTCATTCACTGTTATTCGATATAAGTATGTTTTGACACTCGAGCGGTTCTCAAAATTCTCAAGAGTTATGTAATAGCGTATAAAGGATTCTTGAACAATATCTTCCGCTTTTGTTTTGTCTTTTACAAAGGCAAAAGCGAGTCGAATTAAATAATCTCCATAACAATCCATTGCTTCCGTTAGCAATCGATCTCTTTCCAGCTTATTCAAACTCTCCCCCTCCTTTCATTACCTGTTAGACAAACCTAAAAGGCGATTGGTTTCATTTTCATAAAAATAAATAGTGACTGTTCATTTTAAGAAAGGTGATTTTTCATTTTCATTTATTGTTAAAACAAGACTTTCTCTTGTGTTTATGTAGAGTTTATATTCAATCGATATACTACTTTACGTACACTAGAGGAGGACATATATGAACGCTTTACACATGTTAACAGACAAGATCTCCACCAAAAAAGGTGCAACGATTACACTTATTATTTGGATTCTCGTCATGATTGGTATTAGTGCAGGACCAAAACTTGCCGATTATAAAGCAACAAATTTCCAATCGTTGCCTGATGATGCACAGTCGATTTTAGCAGAAAAAGAACTTACGAAATATTTTCCAAATGACAAGGGCACCCCTGGTATTTTTGTTTTTCACAATCCAGATGGAGTGCTTGTTCAAGAGGACGTTAACACAATCATACAAGGCATTTTAGATGAAAACATTGAAGGAATTGATGAGATTGTTGATGTAACAGCTCTTCCACCTCACGCAACTGCTTCTTTTCTATCTGAAGATCAGACAACTATGATTGTGCCCATGTCTTTAAAGGCTGGGTTAGGAAGTTCTAATTACGCAGAAATAAACGATCAGACAACAGAGATTGGCACTTCCATAGCCAAAAATCTATCCACGGATTTCTATATAACTGGTCCTGCCGGTATAGCAGGCGATACAACCAAGTTATTTGAATCTGCTGATTTTAAACTGTTACTCGTAACTGTTGTCATTATTTTAGTTTTATTAATCGTGATTTACCGTTCGCCTTTACTTGCCATTATCCCTTTACTTGCAACGGCGATTGTCTATCAAGTGGTCAATCAATCTACCGCAATCCTAGGGATGTTTGGATTAGAAATCAATAATGCCACTACGTCAATTATGAGTATTTTGTTATTTGCTGCTGTCATCGATTACTCGTTATTTGTGTTCTCTCGATATCGTGAAGAATTATATCGTTATGAAGACAAATATGAAGCGATGAAAATGGCGATGCGTGCTACCGCAGCACCTGTATTGTTTGCGGGTGGTACCGTGTTTGCTGCGATGCTGATTCTATTCTTTGCTGATTTCCGTGATTATCAAAACTTTGCTCCCGTCTTTGGGTTAGCCATGTTCATCATTATGATTGCTTCCGTAACCTTAGTGCCAGCCTTATTTTCGTTAGTTGGGCGTAAAGCGTTTTGGCCAAAAGTGCCGAAATACGGAGAAACAACTGAGTTAAAACATGGAATTTGGTCACCAATTGCGAAGTTCGTTACCTCTAAACCCGGTCTCGCCGGTGGAGCAGTTGCCTTGATTATGTTGATTACGGCAGTAAACGTCTTTAATTTAGAATTTGAATTTAACTCAGTTAAAAACTTCCCAGAGGACTTGCCTTCTCGAGTTGGTTTTGAAATTGTAGAAGAGAAATTCAACAAAGGCGATCTTGCACAAACGACCGCACTTATAAAAGGCGATCAATTAACAGCTGACGATGTTCAAGAAGTAGCCGATTATTTTACTGAAAATAAAACCATTAACTCTGCTCGCCTCTCTGGAATTACTGAAGATCGGACAAAAGCCAAAATCACTTTATCATTGGCCGAAAATCCATACAGTACGGAAGCGATTGAATTTCTTGATGAGTTTAGAGCAACGAATGATTCCTTCACTTTAGAGAATGGCTCTACAGTAGAGATTCTTTATGGAGGGACGACTGCCAAATTAGCAGATGAACTTTCGATTAATCGTGGTGATATTAAGAAGATCGTGATTCTTGAAACGATATTGATTTTCGTTTTATTACTATTCTTAACACGATCTATTAAAATGCCAATTTATATGATGGCTACGATTTTACTATCATTCGTATCTGCTTTGGGCTTAGGAATTTTTCTTGTCGATGGACTTTTTGAGTACGATGCTGTTAGTACACGTGTACCTGTTTATGCCTTTATTTTCTTAATTGCACTTGGCATCGATTACAACATTATTTTAGTATCCCGCTTCTTAGAAGAACGTAAATCCGCAAATGTTAAAACTGCACTGGAAATTGCGATTACAAACACTGGGGGTGTCATTTCTTCAGCTGGCGTCATTTTAGCTGCAACATTCGCCGCCTTGATGACGATGCCCATTACAGACCTATTCATTTTCGGGTTCATTGTTGCACTAGGTATCCTAATTGATACATTTTTGGTACGTGGTATGCTATTACCATCCCTTATTTTATTCTTCGAAAAAGACAAGAAATCATAAACAACAGGAGGCACACCAATGCATATTTTACTCGTGGATGATGATGAAGCCATTTTGCAATTGGTGTCCATCCATTTAACGCAAGCTGGTTATACCGTTACAAAAGCAAGCCATGCTGAGGAAGCCCTGGCCATTTTAAAAACGGATCAAGAGGTGCATTTAGCGATTGTGGATGTGATGATGCCGGGAATGAATGGGTACCATCTGGCACAACTTTTAACCCACGACTATGACATACCTGTTATTTTATTGACAGCAAAAGGACAAATCGAGGATAAGGAGCTTGGGTATCAACAAGGCATTGATGATTACATCGTCAAGCCTTTTGAAACGAAGGAATTATTATTCCGGGTACAAGCGATTTTACGTCGTTATCATAAAGCCACTCAAACTCAACTTAGCTTGGGTAATGTGCGAATTAATCCAGCTTTTTCGGAAATTACAATTGATAAACAGCAATATATATGGCCCTTGAGGGAGCAAGAAATATTAGCTTTTCTTCTACAGCGAGCGGAACGCAATGTGAATCGTTGGGAACTTATTGATGAAATTTGGGGAGAAACGCTCGACCAACCTGAGTTCGCCTTAAATACTCATATAAATCGGATCCGTGAGCGACTCAAACGCACTGGGGCGAATATCGAAATTTCAACGATCAGAGGCGTAGGTTATAAACTTGAGGTGAAGCATGAATAAATTACAGCACCGCTTCCTAGCTATTACGACACTAATCATCGTCCTCAGTATTGTGGTCGGATTTATCATTTCCAATTTACTCTATGGTGCATTTGTGAAAGATCAGTTTGATGAAAGACAGATCGGAGTTTTAGAGCAATTTACAACACAAATTGAAGATGAGAAATTGTCACTTGAAGAAGCAACAGCGTTTTTGCAATCCATGAGTGAAATTGACTACCAAATGGTCTTATTACACGAGGATGGGTCGCAGCAAACATTTGGCACACCGTTTGACGATTATACACTTACACCAGAGATGTCCGGACTATTAGATGATCAGACCATCTATCATGGCATCAGTCATTTTCAAACAACCTTTTTGATGATGAGCCATTTTTCGAACACACTTGCCAATACGGTTGGGATGCAGGTAAATATTGAAAACGAAACATACGCCTTATTTTTACGCTCGACAAATGAAAGTACATTCTCTGGCATTCACTTAATTTTGCTTGGTTATATGGTGGCTGTCATTGTCATTAGTGTCCTTGGCATTTTATTGTTCTCACGAAAAATGATCCATTCGATTACAGAACTGACGTCGGCAACGCAGGAAATAGCGAAGAACAATTTCGACTATCCTTTAACGATTGAAGGACGAGACGAAATCGGTCAGCTCGCCGATAGCTTCCGTATGATGCAAGAGAAACTCGCCAACACAGACGAAACGCGTCGGAAGTTCATAAATAATGTGTCCCATGATTTTCAGACGCCATTATTAAACATTTTAGGCTACACCGAACTTTTAGAGGCTGAAACACCTTCACCCGAGGGCAAAAAATACAATGAAATCATACAAACTGAAGCGAAACGCTTATCGAATTTAACCAAAAAGCTACTTGTCTTAACTTCACTTGACCAAGGTACGTATCCATTACAAAAACAACCGGTCCGACTCGACGAACAATTACAATCCGTCGTCCACTCGATGATGTGGTGGATTCAAGAAAAAGAACTTGAAGTCAGCTTCGATTTAAAACCAATCGAAATGAATGGCGATAAATCATTATTATTTAACGCATGGGAAAATTTAATGAGCAACGCCATTAAATACAATAAACGATATGGCTCGATTCACATTCAATGTTACGAAGATACAAAAGCGGCAACCGTCATCATTCAAGATACGGGAATAGGAATTGACCAATCCGAACGTGATGCGATATTCGATCGTTTTTACAGAGTAGATGAAGCAAGAAAACGGGATGGAACAGGATTAGGCTTATCCATCGTCCGCGAAGTATTATCCTATCATCAAGCAACCGTACAAATTGAAAGTGAGCTTGGTGAAGGGACGACTTTTATCATTCAATTTAGCAAACTCTAATTTGCAGCACTACAGTTT
>JAHIWI010000382.1 GCA_018816185.1 Bacillota bacterium | reverse complement strand
TTGGACTTCGTACGTGCCTGATTCAGTAAAGGTAAATTCAACTTGGTATTTACCAGGTTCATTTTCAGAAGCTTCCACCCAGTGGTGGTAATCCGCATCATTGCGGACGATTTCATATTGAACTCGTGCACCTTCAAGTGGTGATTCTGATATGGAAATGTTAGCAGTTAGTTCAACGGCCTCTCCAACGTTTGCTGTTCCATCTTCAAACTCAATCGTTGCACCAGGACCGTGATGTCCAGTTGCTTCACTGTGTGAAGTTGTTTCAGTAGTTGAATTCGCTTCAGTAGTGGTATTTGCTACTTCCTCACCAGTCACCTCAATGGTTTTAGTAGGCATGGTATGCATATTTCGAGCAGTTACATGTGATGTAATATCATACACTCCAGCTTCTTCAAAACGATAGGATGTAGAATAATTCTTGTCTTTATTTAACGTGCCATCGATCATTTCTTTTTCGCCAGTCGACTTGTTTAAAACTTCGAATTTGACTTCATTTGCATCTTCTACAATCTTTTCACCTTGTGTTACCTTCGCAATAAATTCAACTTCTTCTCCTGTAACGCCTTTTTCAGGGACGGTTAGTTCCACCATTAACATCTCAGGTACTTCATCGTCTGACATCGAGTGATTATTATGATCCGCTTCAGCACCACATGCACTTAATATAACTGAAAGGACTAGTGTAATTCCTATAAAAAATCGGTTCATAGTGTATAGCCTCTTTTCTCATATATGCTGTCATTGTAGCAAATCTAGTCCAAACATGGTGTGACAAAACCTCGAACAGTTTTGAATGAGATGAATGTCAAAATCTATATTAGAATAATATGGCGAATTCGTGTAAAGAAAGAAATTTCTAAAAGAGAATAATTTAAATAAAACCCAGTTTTTCCTTGTAAATCATGTTAATATATTACTTTATGACTAGTTTGGAGGGATTTATATGTCTGTATACTTAAGAACAATTGTGACCCTGTTATTTGCAGGCATGTTAACGATTTTAACCTTCTTATTAGGTTCAATTTTTACAGAAAAAGCAACGGATGTTGTTCAAAAAGAAGTGGGTCAATCTTTGGCGGGTTATTCTTTCCAAATGGCGGATAAATTAGATTTGTTTATGGCAACTCGATTCAAAGAAGTTCAATTAGTGGGTAGCCTTCCTGCTTTTCGCAATCAGGATTTGCAAAAAGAACAAATTTTAATAGACGAGTTAAAATCGAAATTCCCTACTTTTTCATGGATTGGTCTAACGGATGCACAAGGCAAAGTGATTGCTTCAAGTGACGGTATATTAAAAGGTGAATCGATTGCGGAGCGACCTGTTTTCTTGAATGCTCAGAAAGAACCGTTTATTGGAGATGTACATGAAGCGGTTTTATTAGCAAAACTTTTGCCGAACCCAAGTGGAGAACCTCTGCAATTTGTAGATATTAGTGTTCCCATTTTTGATGAGAATAAAGAATTCCTTGGAGTGCTTGCGACCCATTTAAGCTGGGAATGGGCAGAAGAAGTCAAGTCCACCTTAACAAATACACCGAATCTAGAAGATAAATTCGATGTTTTTATTGTAAGTCAACGAGATAATACGATTATTTTAGGACCGACAGGCATGGTTGGAAAGCCTATAGAGAAACAAATCTTGGGCGATCAAGAGTATTCCGAGGACCAGTGGTCAGTTACGGATTGGGTGGATAATAAAACCTATGTAATGGGTAGTACTCTTGGAGATGGACATGCAGATTATGCGGGTTTAGGTTGGACAGTACTGGTACGGCAGCCAATTGATATTGCTTATGAGGCCATTAATGAGTTGAAACAATTTATGTGGGTCATCGGTGGAGTCGCTATTTTGCTGTTTTCAATGATTGGTTGGGTTTTAGCCGATCAGATAGCTCGTCCAATACGTAAGATTGCTGCAGCCGCTCGCGAAATAGGTGAAGGAAAGCGTAGCGAAATACCGATTATTCATGGAGTGAAGGAAGTCGAGGAGTTGTCCGTGTCGATTCGCAACATGGTTCAAACCATTACGACGACTCAGACAGCTTTGACCGAAATGGAATCTCTGGCACATCAAGACACATTAACGGGCTTGCCTAACCGTATTGCTCTTTATGAAAAAATGGAAACGACGCTATTGACGAGTGATGAAAAATGGCTCATATTCTTTATGGATTTAGATGGATTTAAACAAGTGAACGATCAATACGGACATTTAGCTGGTGATCTTGTTCTACAAGTAGTAGCTGAACGTTTAACTAATTTTGCTAATGAAAACCAGTTTGTATCTAGACTCGGTGGGGATGAATTTGTGTTCCTAACAACTAGTTCGAAAAATGATCCCATTGAA
>JAHIWI010000093.1 GCA_018816185.1 Bacillota bacterium | reverse complement strand
TTGTGATGAAGCATTGCTACAAACAATCTTAGAACAAAAACCGAAGCGGATAGTTTATGTATCGTGTAACCCAGGAACACTTGCAAGAGATTTGCGAATCTTAGAAGACGGTGGTTACGAGACGAAAGAAGTACAACCAGTAGATATGTTCCCTCAGACAACTCATTGTGAGGCTGTTGCTTGGTTGGAATTGAGAAATGTAGCGCCACAATAAACCAACAACAATAGAATAAACTCATGCCACCAACTCAATCCGAGTTAAAATAAAGTCCCGCTCCATTTCCCCATATGAGTGCCTCTGAGCCTTGTTCTGACAACGTTCGAGAAAAAAGAGGGGTAGCACATCTTTATTTTAAATGGAGTAAAACTTGAAAAAACGGTCAAAACGTGATCAAAAATCGGTGAAAAGAGAGATTTGTAGCAAGCCTTCTTTTTAACGGTGAATGAAGGAATGCGGGTTTGCAGTGGGTAAAGTAGTTGCAACTTTTTTATGATGGAACATAGTAGGAACGAAAAGCGGGAAAAAGTTCATACTTTTTCTCGTTTTTCTTTATGGAATGAGGTTTAAGGTTATTCATCATAATCTCTATTTGTTGATAGTATCAAAAAGTTAAAAAAGTAGTGCCATGTATGTAATTATATAAAGTCTTCCCCACACAGTTCAATTCGTCGTATGAAATGATGATTTCTGAAATTTGTTCCGTTTTTGAGTGGAAGTGATTAAATTTAATCATCTTCATTTTGTTTTTAAAAATTGCATAATAAAAACACTTCAATAATATAACTGTTGAAGTGTTTTCAAATGTTGTTTATTCAGTTATCTCTTTAAGAATTCTGTCTCTTATATTTTCTAATTTCATTGTATGTTTTGATATGTCTTGCCTAATTAGTTCAACCTCATCGGCATGGTCTTCAAAAATTGTGAGTTGTATAGTTGAATCAATTGAATCAAATATATGGATGATGTTAGGAATTGGATATACGTAGTAGAAGTTTTCAATTGAAATATTTGTCATTAAGTTAGTGTCTCTAAACAATGCAATAAAGGATTGATTATTCTCAGTCATAAGTTTGCTAACTCTTTTAACTGACTTAAAGTCAGGCTCCCCCTCTAAATCAGTAGTTAGAGACTTGGCATAGGTTATTAATGACATTAACTCATAACATATAATTCTTACACTTCTAATATTTCTATCAATATCTTCAATTTCTTTTTGATTTCTCATGAAAGCCAACTGCTTATTAACACTCAAGATTGCAAATTTCCCTGCTAAATAAGCTCCAATGAAAGCTCCTAGTAGTGTCGTAATTCCTGCAATTATTGACTGCCTCACCCATAATGGAAAACTGTCGTATCCCCCGTTAAACATGATGAAAAGCAAAGAAAAAATTATTAAGATGAGTACTCCTATTACAACTATGGGAGTAATTTCTTTAGACTCAGTATCATTCATTATTTTTTATCCTCTTCTTATATTAATCTGATTTCTAATGAATGCATCACCGTTGATTGGAATTAAATTCTTTTTTAGTGCTTTGTTAATTGCTTTTAGAGAAAGATTTATTACTATTGCAATAATTACATTAGTTAAAAATAAGATTATCGATAAAGAAGTTAGCTTATTCAACACTATAAAATTAAAATCAAGCAATATAGTAATCACATTGGAGATTCCTAATACTAAAAACACGTATAGTAAATAAAAAAGTTTTGAACTTATTTTTTCAATTTCATAAAAAAGGTTTGATATTACCAAGAGTAGTGTCTTCTTCTTTTCAATAAACCAATTATCTGACTGAATCACTGTGTATTGATTTATTTCGTAATGTTTCCAGTACAACTCTTCAATATTGCTAGCTAAAATATCAAATGATTTTTCAATTTCAACAAATGAATCTTTTCTATTAACACTTTGCTTTAACCGTATGAAATAAAAATGCTCTTGAATAATCAAAGAAGTATTCAAGTTATTTATGTAAAGAGTATTAAGAAAAAGATTGATATTAGATTCCTTGTCTTTATTGTCTGATGTGTAAATTTCTTACATTCTTAAATATAGTTGTTCAATTGTCTCAAGATAATTTTTTGATCTCCGAGAAAATAAGTCTGAGTTTCTCGCTAAAATGCCATTTGTTAAAGACGTTAGTGCAATGATAATTGAAATTGAAGAAAGTATGGTTGCAAAATTTAGATTCAGTAATGTATCCACCTATCTTTCTTCTCTTTCCAAATATACAATTCTATCTTCTAATCTGACAATATTCTTTGAAATCTCTAAAATACTAGATAAACACATTAAAATAAATATTGTACTGATTAGTGGAACGATGTAAGACATAGCACCATTCTCAATTATATAAAATGAAGCCAATGGAAAAGCGATAAGTGAAAACAGTATTAAACTAAAAATACGGGAAAGATGTTTTTTCATAAAACCAACTCCACTTTTCTTTCAATACTACCATTATTGGCTATTTCTTCAAATGAAATTTCAAACAATATCCCTTTGTAGCTAGACTTCTTTTTAACGGCTAACCAAGGAATGCGGGTTGTGGGGGTTTTTTTGTAAGCGACTTTTTATAATGCAACAATAATATGATCTACGAACGAATTCCGAATAGAGGAGTTCGTTCTCTTTTTATTGAATGTATATAAATAGAATAAATTATTTTTCGCTTTGGAGATGTTGATATGTCAATAGTAATAATAGGACTTATTGCATTAGCAGTTGTTGGTGCAATAAACTATGAAAAGATAATAACCGAAATTCATTTTAGTGGTTGGAAAAAGAAAATTGAGGGAATTCACAATTATGATTCTGATGTTGTTCGTGATAACCTCAATAATATTGCCCATCAGTCTTTTTCGCTTTATGGCGAGAAACTACCTTATGGTCGTGCAAAATGGTTTGTAAATAGTGATTCTACTCTCAGGAAAGCTATTGATGCTAACGACCTTGAATTTTACGGTTACTCTCCAATCAGAAGCAAAGAAGAACTGGAATTTAAAGAGTATGGTATCTTACTAACTCAAGAGGGGATTTTTGCAAACTATCAAGTAGTTGAGACGTATAAGAAAAAAGGGGAAAAGGAAAAGAGTATAACAACTTCTGAAACTTTTCCATTTGCAGGTCTTTGGAAAGTTAAGTATATTCCAGAACAAAAGGTAATTAAGTTCTACTATTTCAGAAGGAAAATTCGAAAGCTTCACATAGATGGTAACGAACAATACGCTAAAGCTTTAGTGCTAACTATCACCACGCTTATTAATACTGGATATACAAATGATATTGAAACAGGCTTCATCAAAGAAAAGATGCAATCTGAATTTGATAAATATGAAAAAAGCTTGATGACAACACAGGGTGCTATTGCGGAATCAATAGGTGCAATGGGGACGGTTTATGCTAATGTTGATTCACACTTTCATGAGGAAGTTTTAAATGGAGTTGTTAACAATCCTCAAGGACATGGATTTGCTGCTGAATATGCAAATGATTTAATAGACAAAGTTAAATATCCGTTTTTGAAAGTACAAAGAGTTGGGCAAGACAATGCCAAGGATGGTGCTGATCGTGTTGTTGGTTCAAAAAGCATTCAAACAAAATATCTATCTAGCGCAAGTAACTCTGTAAATGATGCGTTTAAGTCAAAAGCTGATGGAGGAGAATACAGATATGGTGGTATGCAACTAGAAGTTCCTAAGGACCAATATAATAAAGCGATTGAACTAATGAAAAGAAAAATAGTTGAAGGGAAAGTTCCAGGACATTCAAATCCAAAAGATGCATACAAGATAATTAGGAAAGGACATGTTACGTGGACAGAGTCTAAACTTATTGCTAAGGGTGGCAATCTTATTTCATTAAAATATGATGCACTTGACGGAGTTGTTCAAACCTTGCCAGTTGCAGGGATAAGTTTTACTATTGTGTTCGCACAAGCAAAATGGTCTGGTGCTGAAACAAAAGACGCTGCTGTTATGGCAGCAAAAGCTGGAACAAAAACTTTATTAATGGGAACGGTAGTTTATGCAGGTTCACAGCAGATTGCAAAAATTATGACTGCTAGAATAACTTCACAAACGGGTAAGAAAATTATGGCGGAAACAGTGGCTAAACGTTCTGGTATGGTTATTTCATTCGGTATAGTTATGGTGCCTAATATCTTCAATTCGCTCACAGGAAGAATTTCAAGTCAACAGTTATTAAAGAATACTCTAGTGGCCGGAGGTGGTTTTCTGGCAGCAGTTGGTGCAAGTGCAGGTGCAGGCGCTTTGTTAGGCTCCGTAATTCCTGGTGCGGGAAATGTTGTCGGTACTGTAGTGGGTGCAGTTGCCGGAGTTGCTGGTGGAATCGCGGGAACGCTTGGTTCTAAGAAAGTCCTTGACCACTTCATTCAAGATGACAGAATCGAAATGTTCGCTCAACTAAAAGAAGAGTATATTGATATTGTAATGTCAATTAGTTTGACGGATGCTGAATTTACGGAAATTCAAGAAATCGTGTTTAATAAGTTGTTGGAATCTAAACTAAAAGATATGTATAAAGCAAGGAACGATTTAGGCAGTCGAATATATGCTAGAGAAAATATAGTGGAAGATGCAGTAGAACAAATAATTAAACAACGTTCGAAGATAGACGAGTCTGAATTGATTGAAGGCGTTGAAATTGCTACTAAGGAGTTTTTTGCAGCAGTATAGTGTTGCTACGAGTGAAGTTTTTTACTGATTACGGATTGTTCAAAATTGCTAGTGAGAGTTGAACAAAAGAGGAATTTTTCGATAACATTTTGGTGACACCATTTTACATCAATTTGATTTCGTCACCATTATTTTACCAAGGAAATAGGTGTCTTTCATTTTATTATTTTTACAAGTCAAAATTTTTACGTGTTTGGTGCACATACAAACAAACAGGGATTTAATTGAAGATAAATATTAAACACATTAAAAAGGTGGATTCTAAAATAAGAACCCACCTTTTTTGTAATCCACAAACACCCCCGTGTTGCCACATACACACTACGCACTGCGAGGCAGTGGCTTGGTTGAAGTTGGTATAATTGAAAGCAGATGATATAGAAAAAATCTATACCATCTGCTTTTGTGGTAAAAAAAATACCATTAAGAGCCGATTTTCGATAAAATAAATATTGTTGATTTTAATAATAGTTTCACACAAATGATAAATGTCCAAATATACTTAAATTGAGAACAAGTTATTAATCATGAGATAAGCATAATAGAAGTGGAACTTTGGCTTCAAATTCTTTGACCGAGAGTTTGAAGTTGTATCCATAGTGAGAGGATTTGAGTTTGAAATGAACGAAAATTTTTGGCGTGATTTACCACGACCATTTTTTGTACTTGCACCAATGGAAGATGTGACAGATGTTGTTTTTCGTCAAGTAGTAAGTAAAGCCGGTAGACCGGATGTATTTTTCACAGAATTTACAAACTCGGATAGCTAT
>JAHIWI010000092.1 GCA_018816185.1 Bacillota bacterium | reverse complement strand
TTCATTTTCAAAGCGTAATGATACACACTGCGGACCGAGAGGGCACCGACTGCTAAATAAGGAGAAATTCGTGATGTTCCATTAATTGAAGGGAAATCTCTCAAGTGTTTGTAAGCTGCAACATCTTCATCTATAAAGGTTCTCACTTGTTCTATCGCAGCATCTTCTCCTACAGACCAAGTTTCGTCAATCCCTTTTGTCCAGTCAAGAGAGGGTATTAACTTCAACGAATCAATCGTAGCTGAAATACTGGTGACCTCTTGAGGGACCTCTATAAAGGTGGCTTCAATCACTTTTGGGACGGCTTGTGGGACTGTTTTTGTTCGAAATTGCTTATAAAAGGGGGTGAATACTTTATAAGGCTCGCCATTTTCTTTTACCGCATTCCATGGCGGAAGAAGCATGGTTCCTTCAAACGTCTTCACCAAGATTCCTTCTTCATCTAATTCGTGTGCAAATGCCTCATCACGGATTCGCTGTTCAGGATGATATGAGCGGTTATAATAGACAGCATCAATTTGTACTTCCTCAATGAGGGATTTAATTGTTTCTTTTAATGAATGACTCGAGACGTATAAGTCACCATCAATTCTGCGCAATGAAGATTGTAAAGACTTCAAGTGACCATGAGTCCAATATTTAAACGCTGAGCCCAAGTTTTCCTCAAGTACATAAACCAGTAAAATATCACCATCTAATGATGCTTGATGCATGGCAGGATGATCGTGAAGACGTAAATCATTTCTTAAAATAACGGCAATTTTCATCGATTCATGTCTCCTTTAATATCCGTCTCCAATTTGCAGGTCTTATTTATACAGGATAAACATATTCTTCTTTATTCAGTATAGAGGAATTCTAATTTTATTCGAAATAAAAATGCGTTCCTCGGTGTAAGAGAAACGCATTGGAAATTATTTAACTACTATTACTGAGCATGGAGATTCTTTTACAAGTTTTTCACTAACTGAACCGACAAAGAATTTTTGAAAACTGGATTTCCCACTATTACCTACAATAATTGCATCTGCTTGTTCTCGTTCGGCTAATTCAGCTAATGCTCTAGTAGGGTGTCCATCAACAGCGACAATATCGCCACTTACTTGATGTTCATCCAATTGTGCTTGAATAGAATCTGACATTTGTACAGCGTAATCTCGAGCAAAATGTCTCGGTGATTCAGGATCGTTTGGCACGGGTGGAATTGTTGTCATATCGTCTAGGATAGGTGCAGAACCTAAAGGTTGACCAGAATAGGCAATCTCCTCACCTACTACATCTTCATTTACATAAGCTATTAGTAATTTGGCATTTTGATTAAGTTGAAGAATTGTAATTGCTTTTTCTAGTGCGGCTCTACTGCCTTCTGAACCATCATAACCAACGATCATTTTGTGGAACATCTAAATCACTCCTTATTAACTAAACATCGGAAATACGTAAGAAATTAAGAACCATAGAATACCAAAGAAAATAATGATATAAGCTGCGTACTTAATGAATGTTGCACCTACTAAACCCGTGTCCGTTTTCTCTTCTCGTTTTACTTCAACATGTTTGTGTTCTTCCATTTTTTCATCTCTCCCTATCTCTTAAGATTTATTACTCTTTGAATACCCATCTGTAAACTGTC
The DNA here is from genome assembly GCA_018816185.1 of Bacillota bacterium. Taxonomy (GTDB): domain Bacteria; phylum Bacillota; class Bacilli; order Bacillales_A; family Planococcaceae; genus Paenisporosarcina. The sequence goes on along the minus strand of JAHIWI010000092.1, from coordinate 2,914 downwards.
TAAACTTTTTGCATAAAGAATTAGCATTTATTTCAAAATGTATTGACAATTTAAAAAACAACGTGCTAATCTTGAATAAGTAAATAAATGTGAGAAAAGGAGGTACGACCGATGATTAACAAATTGGATATTCGTTCAAATTGCATAGTTCTTCCGTACCTGCCTGTTATTTCTCGATTGACTTAACACATAACAAGGCACAGGTATGGACCTGTACCTATTTTCAAGAGCGCACGCATCTGGAAACAGGGCGTGTGCTTTTTTGTGTTCATTTATTACCAAATTTTGGTGTTATCAGTGAAAGCTGTCACATAAAAAATGAAAAAAGGAGTGCTGACGATGAAAAATCGGCAACAGAAACAAATTTTACTAAAGGAATCTCTAGAAGGTGGTTAGTTAGGCTACACCTATAACAGAAAGTAGGAATTGACATGTTCACAGTATTATTTAAATTAAGATGGTTTTTCAAAGAAAATTGGAAACGGTATACACTTGCCATTTCCTTATTAATGGTTACCAATGTGCTAGAGGTTGTCCCTCCATGGTTACTCGGAGAATCAATTGATGCTATTTACCAACAAACATTAACTTCTAAATTATTACTTACATTTATACTCGCTCTTATTGCAGTTACGGTTGTCAATTATTTGAGTAACTTTGTTTGGCAATATCAACTTTTTGGTGGGGCATATGTAATTGAGAAACAATTACGTGGTCGTTTAATGAAACAATTTTTACGAATGACGCCATCATTTTATGAAAAAAATCGCACAGGAGATTTAATGGCTCGTGCGACAAATGATTTAAAAGCGGTTTCTACGACAGCAGGTTTTGGTATTTTAACGTTAATCGACTCATCCCTATATATGTTGACAATTTTAATAACAATGGGTGTTTTAGTGAGTTGGAAATTAACATTAGTCGCATTATTGCCATTGCCTATTTTAGCAATCATCATGCAAATTCTTGGGAAACGAATCCATGAAAAATATATGAAAGCTCAAGATGCATTTGGAGATATGAATGATAGCGTTCTAGAAGCAGTAGCTGGAGTACGCGTGATTCGTGCCTATGTGCAAGAACGTGCCTCTGAAAAACAATTCGATGAAATGACAGAAGATGTTTATGCGAAAAACATGGAAGTTGAAAAAATCGATGCATTGTTTAACCCAATTACAAAAGTATTAACGGGTATCAGTTACATGATTGGTCTAGGTTATGGTGCTTATTTAGTGTCGCAACAACAAATGACACTTGGAGATTTGGTAGCGTTTAATGTTTATCTTGGGATGATTATTTGGCCAATGTTTGCGATTGGTGAATTAATCAATGTTATGCAACGAGGAAATGCTTCATTAGACCGCGTTGAAGAAACGCTGGATTATGAAGAGGATGTTAAAGATCCTGAACAAGCTGTCAAATTGGATCGTCCAGGTCAAATTGGCTTTACTTCAGTTGATTTCCAATATCCAACGTCTACGAACATCAACTTGTCGAATATTCATGTTCAAATTGAACAAGGTCAAACGCTTGGTATCGTTGGGAAGACAGGGAGTGGGAAAACGACATTTATCAAGCAATTACTGAGAGAGTATCCTGCTGGTAAAGGCTCACTGTCATTGTCAGGTATTTCAATTGAAGAGCAAACGAAAGACCAAGTTCGTAATTGGATTGGCTATGTTCCTCAGGATCATGTTTTATTCTCACGAACTGTGAAACAAAACATTTTGTTTGGTCATCCAGATGCAACAGATCAAGACATTGAAAACGCTATTCGATTATCTTATTTCCAAAAAGATTTGGAAATGCTTCCTCAAGGCCTTGAGACACTTGTGGGTGAAAAGGGAGTCGCTTTATCGGGAGGACAAAAACAACGTATTTCGATTGCACGTGCGTTAATTAAAAATCCTGAAATTCTTCTATTAGATGATTCCTTATCTGCAGTTGATGCGAAAACAGAATCAAAAATTATTGAAAATATTCAAAGAGAACGAAACGGAAAATCAACAATTATCACGACTCATCGCTTGTCAGCGATTCAACATGCTGATTGGATTCTTGTATTAGATGATGGTGTGATTATTGAAGAAGGTACACATGAGGATTTGTTGGAAAACGAAGGCTGGTATAAAGAGCAGTTCGATCGCCAACAGATCGAGGAGGTGACGTCATGAGTACAGGGAAAAGACTTTGGGTATACGCCCTTCACTATAAAAAATTGTTAATCATGGGGATGTCATTACTAACTGTTGCTGTAGCAGCAGATTTAGCCGGACCCCTAATTGCAAAGAAAATTATTGATGATCATATTGCAGGTGCTGATGGGGGTTCAATCGATTTTGAACCGATCGCGATGCTACTTGGCATATTCTTTGCTTTAACCGTTGTTGCTGCTGTATTTAGATATGGCGAGTACTTACTTTTACAAAAGGCAGCGAATCGTGTCATTCAAAAAATGCGTAATGATGTGTATCAACATATTCAAACGCTACCAATTCGCTATTTCGATAATTTACCGGCTGGAAAAGTAGTAGCTCGAATAACGAATGATACAGAAGCCATTCGTGAACTATATGTAACTGTATTGTCTCAGTTTGCATCGAGTGCCATGTATATTACAGGGATTTATGTTGCTTTGTTCTTCCTAGATTGGAAAATGGCCACGATTGCATTATTTGTTTTGCCAATCCTCTATATTTGGATGATTATGTATCGTAAGTACGCATCAAAATATAATCATATTGTTCGAGGAAAAGTCAGTGATATGAATGCGATGATCAATGAATCCATTCAAGGAATGACGATTATTCAAGCATTTCGACGTGAAGAACAAATGCAAGAAGAGTTCGAAGTTATGAACCGTGAACACTACAAATATCAGAATAAGTTATTGTATTTGGACGCAGGAACTTCT
>JAHIWI010000381.1 GCA_018816185.1 Bacillota bacterium | reverse complement strand
GTCCAAGTGTTTTAGGTTTTAAGTAAAACTCTTCGTTGCTTACTTCTTGAACCCATTCTTTCATGAGATACTTTGAATCCACATCTTCGAATTTCCCTTCATTTAAGCTGACGAATGAGGAAGTATACCGGTTTACCTCTTTTTGATCAATTGATTGAAATACACTATTTTCATTTAACGGAATGAAATAAAGAACAAATGTTGCAAGCACGATCACCACGAAATAACTCATAAGAATATAGACACTTACCTTCCTAGGAAGTCGAACAAGAGGTTTACGTGAATTATTTTTAGTAGCTTGAAAGCCTAACGTAATTAGTAAAATGATGATTAAAGGCAGTAAAACAATACTCATTAATACCGCACCTCCTTACTACGATTGACGAACCAAGCACTAGCTAGCAGAATCGTCGATAATCCAAAAGCTTTTAACAGAAACAAGCTCAATGAAGATTCACCTTCATAAAAATTATAGAGTGGGATTATTAAGGAATCTGCACCTATTTTGGCTAATAGAACATTCGCTAAGCTATACAGTACTAAAAACCCCAGAGGAATAAAGCGATTAAATTGAAACAAAACGACAACTAAATAAGTTGTTGAAGCAAACAAAAGGATATAACCAAAGGTTCCCGTTATGTTCATGATGTGTTCGACAAAAGTAAATGAGGTATTCAGTATGATTCCGTTTACAAAGAGTCGTTGAACAAGCGGAATGAGTGAACTAGCAAAATAAGCAGTGAACGCACCAATAGCTGCTATAAAAATTAGAAAAATAACGTTTGAAATAAATTGACTTAATCGAGTGGTCACAAAGGTATAATCTATTCGGTTAGATGATTCAAGAGCTAAATAAACACTTGTGCCAACTATCCATATATAGGTCATGATTTGTAAGAAAGTTGAGCTATAGACGTGGGAAGTGGTATAAATATTTCCACTCGATGAGCTTCCCGAACTTGTCGCCACAGCACTTATTAATATCCCAAACAATTGAATGCCCACGAGAGACAACCAAATGGAATGGTGTGATAGAAATTTGAGTCTCAGTTGTTTTTTCACTACATCAAACAAGCTCATTTCGTTCAAAGACACGATCAATTCCTCCTTCTTGGCTATCTGTTAAGTAAATAAACGCTTCATTGGCTGTCAGATTAATAAAAGTAAGTTGTGGGAAATTTTCACGATGCACATATTGACTGACCTTCACTACCGCCATCACAGTCCCTGGGATCGTTTCGTTATAGTCTAACTTTTCATGCATCGAGACAAATCGATCGACCTCCACTTTACTTCCTTTTACAGCCACAACACTTTCCTTTAACTCCGAAATGGATAGATGCATGAACGCTTTTTGGTTATGAATAATTAACACATCTTCCAATAAATTCTCGATTTCTTCTAAGTGGTGACTAGAAAGTAAAATCGTTCTCGGAAAGGCTAAGTAATCTTTCAATAAAGCACGATAAAAATCTTTACGTACCGCTGAGTCCATACCGGTAGTCGGCTCATCATAGATCGTGAGTGGGCAACGTGCAGCAAATCCAATAATGGCATGGAACGTACTTCTCATCCCTTTAGATAAGTTTTGAACATACATTTTGGGTGATAACTTAAAATAAGCCATCAATTCGTTTGCTAAAGAGTCATTCCAATTTGGATAGAACAAAGCAAAGGATTGCAGGAGTTCTCCTAAGGTGAGCGAAATCGGTAAGCTCATGTTGTCGTCAATCATAATGGTATTTGCTGACACCTTAAGACTTGTGAAAGGATTCTCTCCCATTACCACCACTTCACCTTGTGACTTCTTTAAGTAGCCTGCCACTAATTTCATGAATGTGGATTTCCCCGCTCCGTTACGTCCGATGACACCGGTAATGGTATTCTCTTGGATTGAGCAATGAAAATCTTCTAAAGCAGTGTGTCGACGGTACTTTTTCAAGACATTTTTACATTCAATCACGATTAATTCCCCCTTCATTCTTTGCTTTTGCTCTTTTTAACATGTCGATTAGTTCGTCAAATGGCACTTCAAGGCGCGCAGCTTCATCCACTATTCCATTTACAAGTGTCGTTAACTTCTCATTTTTTCGTTTGGATAAAATCACGTTTCTTGCTTCAGATGTTACGAACATGCCAAGCCCTCTTTTCTTATACAAGATGTCATTGTCGAGTAAAATCGTTAAGCTTTTGCCGGCTGTCGCGGGATTGATGGTAAATAAATCGGCAAGTTGGTACTGGGAGTACATTTTTTCATCAGCTTTAAATTGTTCACGCAATATCTCATTTTCAAGCCATTCTGCCAGTTGAACATATATGGGAAGATCCGATTCCTCATAAAACTTCAATTTCGCGCCTCCTCCACTACCTAAATTTTAGGTGCATTACTGTTATAATGTACTATATTACATTATGTAATAATTGGCAACAAAAAAATCAACTTCTTTTTCAGAAGTTGATTCAGAATCATATCAAACCAATGGTATTTAACTCAAATAGAAAAGAAAGTGAGTGGCTATTTCTTTCGTTTTCCGCGGACGAAACGCCAGTCTCCTCGGCTCAGCTGTCTTTTACAGCCGGCCTGTGGGCCACTCTAAGTTAACGAAGTCAATATTTCACCAACTTCCGAAACTTGAATCCGTTGGGTCACTTCTTCCAATTTCGTAGTGTCGCCAGTTCCATTTTTGCTGCGACATGTACTTAGGTTTTGTGCTCCTTTGCTTGGGATCTACTTTCTTTCTTGTCGATAATAACAATGTGGGTACAACAATACCTAACACGATTCCACCTAACCCAAACCCAGTAGTTGAGTAATTTGAACCGTGCAAGATTAGCAATGATATGGTTAGTATAATAGCCTCTAATAGCAGGAATTTCATCACCTCGAAGCTAAAACCTAATTGGGTTAGGAGATACGCTACTTTTAGATTACCTGCTATGAATAATAAGGCTAATATGACGAAAAAGGTAAGCGCTACGTAATACATCTCTCATCCTCCTCACCCTTATTTATTTCATTCCAACATAAGCTCTATGCTATCCGCCGTTTTACTCCGGAACATCTCCACCGTACATCTTCCACTCTTCTCGCGATGGCCCATACATGCCAACCATGGCTAAACCGGCTTGACGCATTAAAACAGTCAATTGACCTCGATGGTGAATTTGGTGCTTCACTAATACATCTAACGTTTTTGCGCTCGACCACATTTCACCGTACATGTCGTGTTCTTTGGATAAGTCTGCATCTGACCATTGTTCGCGCATGGCAGTGGCTAAATTTCCGCTCGCTCTCTCATATCCCTCTGCTATTTCTTTTGCAGATGATGGCATTTTAGCGTCATGATGCGGCGCATTGAATTCAAGTCCGACACGCGACATCATTTCATGAACTGAAACAACAATATGCCAAGCTAAGAACCCTAATGTTCGTTCTCCTTCAGCAACTCGCGTGGTTAAAGATTCGTCTGTTAACAACGCCAATAACTTTTGTGTGGATGAACTTTCATCCGACCAGTCCGCTAAAAATTCTTCTATTGTATGGTACATACTTTACCTCCTTAAGATATCTCTTTCTGTATCTTTCGAGGGTCACTCTCAAATTCCTGCATTACGCTTCAATCATTTCTTTGCTTTTACTTTCTACTTCGGTTAATTCTGATTGTAATAATCGCTTCTTTTCATCCAAAGAATGCAATACGGTCGAAACGTCTCTGCTTGTGTTTTCTAGGTTTCCTTGCGATTTTTTGATCCGTGAATGAATCGTCCACTCACTAAAAATATCATCGAAGAAATAATCCGCGACTTGGATAAAACTCCCTCGTTCCACGGTAAATGCACTCGCTTCTAAAGCTTGTACATCCTTCATTTCTCTTTGGAAGCGTTGAAGTGCCATCTGCGCTCGGTGAATGGTGTCTTCAGATTCATCAATGGCATTATGCTTCATTGCGGTAACGATCATCCCGCCCCCTAAAAACGTATCCCATGTTGAAAAACTTTTGGCCGATGCGAGTTGATCAATCGCACTCGACAATAACGATTTCGCAGTTGTTCCTGCACTTTGCGCCTCATCTATTTCTTTTAACATCGTTTTGATTTCTGTTTTCCTTGTATATAAACTTTCTATAACAGCATAGTTTTCAGGTGAGTTTTCTTTTAACCATTGTTTTTTCTCATCCATCAGTTGTTGCCATCTAGGCTGTAGTTGCCTAAAGCTTTCATCGGCTAACTCTACCCGAACATTTCGTTCTTCTTGTTCCAGATCTTCAACCATCTTCACTGCTTCGTTCCATTTCAGTTCAACCGCTGCAGCTTCAGCCTTCTCTTGGTCACGGATTTCTTCTAGATTGCCTCTCCAATTTCGAACCATATTGGTGAATGAAAAGCCCTCTAACTTCTCCACATCCAGTTGTTCTTTTGTTAATTGTCTTTCCAGTTCATTTCGCTTAGTTGAATAATCGAGAATTTCTTGTTTTAATGATTCCATTTTACGAACCAAGCGTTTTTCTTCATTCATTAACAGTTGCAATTCTGACTGTTTTTGTAGATATGTCTCCCACATGTCCATCACTCCTTGCTAAATATACGATTAAATAAAGAAAGAAGTTTCATTCTTTTAATATTTTGGGAATACATTGAAATGTTGGAACTTTTCATCTAGTTGAAGAGTCTAATGAGTAAGTATTGAAATCGGAAGAGTTAAGGTGGTTTATTCAAT
>JAHIWI010000380.1 GCA_018816185.1 Bacillota bacterium | reverse complement strand
TCATTAGCAGTGTGGTGTCGTTTGAAGTTCCTGAGGCCATCTTAAATAAAGTCACAGGAAGCATTATCAAAGTTTTGTTTAAAGGAAATGTGGCTGGAGAAGGTATCATTTCGGATACAGTTCAGCAGTTTGATGTACGAGGAAATTTCTTGCATGGCGCGATTGAATATATTCAGGAAGTTCCACTTGGTTTGTTTTTGATGGAACTTCAAGGCCATCCGGCAAACATCAATCGATCGATTAGTTATATGGAAGGCCGAGGGGCTTTAGTGGAGGTGATTCGTAATGGGCATTGATATACAACATGTTATTGAAATGTGGCCAGATATTTTAAAAGCTTTTAACCAAACACTTTACATGATTGGTGTTTCACTGACGGTTGCGATTGTTATTGGATTACCTCTTGGGATCGTACTATTCATAACGGATAGGGGATTGATATTAGAAAACCGATTTTTGAAATCAACACTTGGCTTTATCGTGAATCTAATCCGTTCAATTCCATTTATTATTTTGTTGGTCGCGCTGCTTCCTTTAACTCAGATAATTGTCGGTTCTAAGATTGGACCTGAAGCAGCAAGTGTTTCGTTATCAGTTGCTGCTATTCCATTCTTTGCACGTATCGTAGAAACATCGTTACGCGAAATCGATAAGGGAGTTATTGAAGCCGCTGTAGCTGTAGGTGCAACACCTTGGATGATTATCAAAGATGTTTTATTGCCCGAAGCCAAATCGAGTATTGTACAAGGAATTACGATGACAATTATTAGTCTTGTTGCTTACTCAGCAATGGCAGGTGTAGTAGGTGGTGGTGGAATTGGTGACTTAGCTATTCGTTTTGGCTATTACCGATACGACGATACCATCATGATTGTGACGGTTGTGATTTTAATTGTTCTCGTTCAAATCGTTCAACAACTGGGTGATTGGACGTCTAAAGCAATAGATAAAAGATAAAAAGGGAGAGATACAGAGATGAAAAAGATTTTATTCACAGTGATTTTACTAGTTTTAACAGTAGCGCTTGCTGCATGTGGAGGGAGTGCCAATGAATCTAAAGGGAATGCAGATAACGACAAATCCGTGAAGTTAGGTGGAACAGCGGGTCCATATAGCGACATGCTTAAAAAAGCAATTCAACCAGCTTTAGAAGCAAAAGGGTACGAAGTGGAAGTCCTTGAATTCAGCGATTACATACAACCGAATGTTGCCTTAAATAGTGGAGATATCGATGCAAACCTATTCCAGCACTCGATTTACTTGGAGAATTTCTCGAAGGAAAATGATATGGATTTGACTGGATTAATTACTGTGCCTACTGCACCGATGGGTATTTACTCAAATACATATTCATCTATTGAAGATATTAAAGATGGTGCAACAATCACAATTCCTAATGACCCAGTGAATGCGGCACGTACATTTTTAATCTTGCAAGACCATGGGTTAATCGAACTGAATCCAGATGCTGAACCGTTAACGGTATCCGAAAAAGATATCCAAACGAATGTGAAGAACTTAGTGTTCCAACCAATTGAAGCAGGTCAGCTACCTCGTTCAGTTGATAGTGCTGACTTAGCTGCTGTACCAGGTAACTTTGCTTTAGCAGCTGAAATGGATTTACTCGATGCGTTGGTTTTAGAAAATATGCCAGATCAATATCGAAATTTAGTGGCTGTTACAACAGTAAATAAAGACTCGCAGCTAGCAAAAGATTTAGTGGAAATAGTGGAATCACCAGAATTCGAAGAACTAATTGATACTGAATTTGAAGGCTTTGGGAAACCAGAGTGGATGAAAAACTGAAGTAGCCGATGTGATGAGGAAATGGGAAGCTCAATGGGTTCTAGATTCTTCATTATTTGAATAAAGTATAAAGCCCGTACAGATTGTGCGGGCTTTTTCTTGCCCAATCGCCTATATATCCGTCACAATGACTGTATGAACAAACTTGGAGGAACAAAAAATGAGACTTGTATCCCGTGTGATTAAGCGTTTTTTTGCGGAACGTTTTTTCGATGAAGCAGCTCAAACTGCGTATTATTTATTATTATCTGTTTTTCCTTTCCTTATATTTATTATTTCCTTAATAAGCTTTTTCCCCGTTGATGCAAATCAAATATTAGATTTCTTAAGACCTTTTGCACCAGGTGAATCCTTTCGATTCATTGAAGATAATGTTTTGAATATTTTAGAAGAAGATAAGGGACGAGTTTTGTCACTCAGTTTAATCGCTGCTTTTTGGATTTCGTCAATGGCAGTTCAAGCGCTTGCTCGTGCACTAAATGAGGCAAATGGAATCAAAAGTACATTTCCTTATTGGAAAAGTTTACTGCGTGATTTAGGCGTTACTCTATTATTTATGACCCTTGTGCCCTTATCATTGTTCTTACCCTTTATAGAAAGCGGAATGCACTGGGTAGTCTCACGAGCTGGCACGCTTGATGAATGGCAAGGGTGGATTTATATTTGGCCAGGTGTTAAATGGGGATTAGGTACAGTATTTTTGTTCATATTTTTCCTTCTATTTTATAAAATCGTTCCAAGTGATCGACTCACTTTCTTTGAAGTGTGGCCAGGAGCATTATTATCAGCGGTAGGTTGGCAAATTGTCTCGTTACTGTTTGCCGATTACGTGTCAAACGTTAATTACACACGATTATATGGGCAACTATCAGGGATTATCGTGTTAGTATTGTGGTTTTACTTAACAGCTGTCGTTATTTTATTGTCAGGTTTACTCATTGCAGAACTGCGAAAGAATCGTTTAATGATTCGAGATTAACACAAGACTTTTATACCCATTTCATTTTTTCATGTTTCCGACAGCATCTTGGTGGTAAAGACTAGAGATAGAGTATTCTGGAAATTTACTATAGGAGGCATCGGAATGGGGAAAAATAGCAAAGATGAACAGTTAGAGCAATTTCGAGTTGATGATCGTGATCAAAAAATGACAACGAATCAAGGATTAAAGGTATCTGAAGATGAGTTTTCGCTAAAAGCTGGCGTTCGCGGTCCCACATTATTGGAGGACTTTCAGTTTCGTGAAAAAATGACCCATTTTGATCATGAGCGAATTCCTGAGCGAATTGTTCATGCGAGAGGCTATGCCGCCCATGGAGAATTTGAATTGTATGAATCCATGTCTTCCTATACAAAAGCTGGTTTTTTAAATGACACGTCCACTAAAACACCTGTATTTGTACGTTTCTCAACGGTAGCTGGCTCTAGAGGTTCTGGTGAAACGGTACGAGATGCACGTGGATTTTCAACGAAGTTTTATACACAAGAAGGTAACTACGATTTAGTAGGAAACAACATTCCTGTTTTCTTTATTCAAGATGCGATTAAATTCCCGGATTTAGTACATGCATTAAAACCGGAACCTCATAATGAAATGCCGCAAGCTGCAAGTGCTCATGATACATTTTGGGATTTTGTAGCGAATAATCAAGAGTCGGCGCATATGGTTATGTGGGCAATGTCTGACAGAGCGATTCCTCGAAGCTTCCGAATGATGGAAGGATTCGGTGTCCATACGTTCCGTTTTGTAAACGCAGAAGGTGTTGCTCACTTTGTTAAATTCCATTGGAAACCTGTTTTAGGTGCTCATTCTTTAGTGTGGGATGAAGCGCAAAAGATTAACGGGAAAGATCCCGATTTCCATCGACGTGATTTGTACGAATCTATTGAAAACGGAGACTTCCCTGAATATGAACTTGGAGTTCAGTTATTAGCGGAAGAAGATGAATTTAAATTTGATTTTGACGTATTGGATCCAACTAAATTGTGGCCGGAAGAAGATGTGCCGGTTAAACTCATTGGGAAAATGACGTTAAATCGTAACGTAGATAATGTATTTGCGGAAACCGAGCAAGTAGCATTCCACCCAGGTCATGTTGTACCGGGCATTGATTTTACAAATGATCCACTCTTGCAAGGTCGTTTATTCTCATACACGGACACACAATTAATTCGACTTGGTGGTCCGAATTTCCATGAGCTTCCGATTAATCGACCAGTCTGTCCATTCCACAACAACCAAAGAGATGGGTATGGTCGTATGACGATTAATAAAGGTCCTGTGAGCTATCATAATAACTCACTTGCGAATAACACGCCGGCTACTTCTACACCTGAAGAGGGCGGATACGAGCACTACCAAGAGAAGATGGAAGGTCGAAAAGTTCGCAATCGTAGCGATAGCTTTAGAGATCACTTCTCTCAAGCGACGATGTTTTGGAATAGTATGAGTCAGCCTGAGAAACAACATATTACAGATGCTTTCTGCTTTGAAATTGGGAAAGTGAAAAACAAATCTGTTCAGCAACAAGCAGTAGACATGTTTGCGAATGTTGACTTGGATTTAGCAAAAACTGTTGCGGATGCAGTTGGTGCGAATATGCCAACAGGTGGCGGAAGCGAAGTCACGAAAGCCTCACCAGCCCTTAGCCAAGAAAATATGGTGAAGAAACCAGATACACGAAAAGTTGGTTTGATTGCCAATAAAGACGGAGATGCGTCTAGCCTTCAGAAATTAGTACAAGCATATAAAGGGGCAGGCTTAAATGTTGAAATCATCAGCGATAAGTTAGGGAACATTGGTGAATTACCAATTGACCATACTTTCTTAACGGCTGACCCGGTATTGTTTGATGCTATTTATGTGGCGAGTATGAAAGAGGATAAAAAGTTCATGAAAGAGAGCACTCGTTATGTAACTGAAGC
>JAHIWI010000091.1 GCA_018816185.1 Bacillota bacterium | reverse complement strand
ACCCGCTTTATTCAAAATTTCTAAAGGCACTGACAGCTTTCCAATGTCATGGAAATAGGCTCCCCATATTAGCATCGTCGCACGGTCAATTGGTTGGTCGAGCTTCTTCCAAAGTTCAATCGAATAGTCTTTAATTCTCGAGCAGTGCTGATATGTATAGCCATCTATTTTTTCGATTTCTTCTGCTTCCTTTTGTATCATTTCGATATCAGTAAACGTTGATTCAAATACACTTTCTGTCGTCTCTACTAAAATTTCAGCACCTGATTCACTATAAATAGTTAGTAATTCCTCATATTGCGAAGCATCAAGCGTTTCACCTGCTTGAAGCGTAAACATTTGATTCTTATGTTCTACTTCGACTTCTCCAAGAACGACCGTATATTTTTCAATAACTTCTTTCTCTTCTTCGTCATATCTCACCCAAAATGATCGATCTGGACGGACAGAATGAAGGACGTAAGCAATTTCATCTGACTTTCCGATATATGTAGATACCGCATTTCCTCTATCTAATCGATAAAGTGAAGATCGTTCTTTTATATCTTTAATTTGTTGTCTAGTAAGTGGCATGATGATCTCCTTACGATGATTAATTCAGAATAATCAATTTTTTATCAATTATACCTTTTTTATATTCATTAGTCATTAGAATTTGCATAATATTGTATGAAAACACATTCTTTTGTTATGTTTAATGGAGATATTTGAAATCAGGAAGGATAACTAAAATGCCCAATATACGAGTTCAAGAATTAAGAAAAGAGAAACAATGGATTGACGCCTTCTCTCTCATGTCTCAATTAAGAACTGAGCTAAATGTTGAGGAGTATTTAAAACTCTTAAAGAAAATGACATCAGAAGGCTATCAACTCTTTGCTTTATACGAAGAGAATCAAATGAAATCCTTAATTGGATTAACGATACGAACCAATTTTTATAATAAATCACACGCATACATATATGATTTCGTTTCAGACCAAACTGAACGTTCAAAAGGATATGGACAACAGTTGTTGTTATATATTCATCAATGGGCAAAAGAGCAAGGCGTAGAATATATGGCTCTTGAATCAGGCATTCAAAGAACAGAAGCTCATCGCTTTTATGAAGAAAAAATGGAATATGACAAATGGTGTTATTCCTTCCGCAAAAAATTGGATTGAGTTTTATTGGATATAAAAGGAAGGTTTTCAGTTTAAGAGTAGCGAATAATATAGTTAACAAACATCTTAATCTACTAGGGGAATGAGAAATGGTCGATCCATCGCTACAATTTATTGAATTTATTCGTATGGACGAAAAAGATATGAATTCCTTTAGTCCTTTAGCTGGCTCGTATGCCATCATCCAAGTGCGCGACGAGATTCTTTTTGGGTATAACCGATTCCGAAATAGATGGGAATTACCTGCGGGCAGACGAGAAGGAAATGAAACACCTAAAGAGTGCGCCATTCGTGAATTATTCGAAGAAACCGGACAAAAAGTTGACCATCTATCATTTCAAGGAATCGCAAAAATAAAAAACCTGGATAAACAAATCATAAAATACAACCCAATTTTCTATTGTAAGATTGACGAACTGAGTGACTTTATTCCAAATGAAGAAATGGATCGTATTACACTATGGGACTTTGGAAGAGATATTGGTCCAGTCGATCAAGTCGACCTGCAAATTTGGAAGGCTTTAAGGGAGTTCACTCAAATAGTGTTTTAGGAGATGATGAAACTGGAACAATGGAAAACGATTAGCTCACATTATGTTTATCAATCCCCTTTTGGAAACTTACGCAAAGATACATGTGAATTACCTAATGGTCAGATCATTCATGATTATTATGTAAATGAATATAGTGATTGGGTCAATGCGGTCGTCATTACGAAAAAGAAGGAAGTTGTATTAGTTAATCAATACCGCCACGGCACTCAAAGTAGTTTTCTAGAAGTTCCTGCTGGGAAGCCTGAAAATAATGAGACTTTGGCAGAAGCAATTGCTCGTGAGGTAAAAGAAGAAACTGGATTTGTCTCAAATCTACCACCTGTTTTATTAGGTGAATTTTATGTGAATCCTGCAACACAAAACAACAAAGTTTATAGCTTTCTAATAACTGAAGCTGAATTAGTTGCTGAACAAGAGCTAGATGACACTGAAATAATTGATGTACATACGTTTGACTTGGAAACCATGAGCCGGTTAATAAAAACGAATGAAATGAATCATTTATTTACCGTTAATGCTTTTAATCTAAGTAAGGAATTTTTGATGGCTTAGAGAGACCAAATTTATTCACTCCTGAACGTCTAATACACTAAAGAATTCTTTAACGAGGAAAGTCGAGGGGATTTTTTGAAACAACCTGTCTTTGAATTCTTTCCTTTTGATACCATTAAAGGGGATGAAATTGATTTACTTATTGAACGAAAAGTACCGGGAAATGTGGACAAAAACTATGTCCCCGCTTATTGGTACGCCATAAATTTATCTGGAACGAACCTAACGATCGGAACGATAGATCTCCGAATCGGGACCAATTCACGCACTTATTATGGTGGAAACATTGGATATTCAATTGATAAAAAGTATAGAGGAAACCATTACGCTGCAAAGGCTTGTTATTTACTTAAACAAGTAGCCCTTGCACACGGAATGCATGAAATCATCATCACGTGCAACCCCGATAATATTGCTTCCAATAAAACTTGTATTCGTCTTGGCGCAGAACTACTCGAAGTTGTCGACTTGCCTATAGATAATGATATGTATCTAGAAGGAGAGTTTCAAAAATGCATATATAAATGGAGGATTTCTTCATGACGACAGTCTATGTAAACTGGGGTCAGTCTTATGTGAAATTAACATGGAACCCATCACTAGAACCACCTCAACCAGAAAACATCACAAGCGTTCACGGAATGTGCTTTTATGAAGAAACACTACTTTTAGTTAATATTAAAAATCGAGGGTGGAATTTTCCTGGCGGGCATATTGAGTTAAACGAAACTCCAATAGAATGTGTGAAACGTGAAGTTTTAGAAGAGGCCTGTGTCGAAGGTGACTGTGAATACCTTGGATACGTTGAGGTTAATCACTCTGAAAATCCAGCTTGGAGCTCTGACAGCCCTTATCCTTTAATCGGTTATCAAGCTTTTTTTCGTATGAAGGTAACAGCAATCCACCCGTTTGATGCGAATTACGAATCTTCTCATAGAAAATTCATTCATCCACATGAAGCGTCTACTCTCAATGAAGATTGGCATGAGGTTTATGAGGGAATTTTGCAATCGGCTCTCTATTGAGAACAAATGATTACCAAGGGAGTGGATAAAATTTGGTTGAACTAGAGGTAATGGTAAATAAATTGAATATGGAACTAGGTATCAGTAATTTTGGAGCAGACTCATCGTTTAAACGATTTTTACCTACTGCTTATAACACGATTGACTACGATTGGGAGTCCAATTTTGAAAATGAGTTTACTGAATTATTTAACGGACTAATGATTAAAGGAGCCCCTTATATTAATAAAGTTTTTCTTGCCGTTTTTCCAACTGACGATGTCTTGAAAAGATTTATTAATGAAGGAAAAGATGGAGATTTACTATTCATGCATCATCCAATATTAATGGAATGTGGAGACCCAAAAGGTCAATGGGGACGTGGATTTGTTCCAATTAAAGAAGAGTTTATTGGACAAATTAAAGAAAAAAACTTATCTGTATATACGTGCCATCTTCCATTAGATTATCATTCCGAATTGGGCACTAGTTTAGCAATTGCTAAATCTTTAAAAGCAGAAGTTATTGATGGTTTCTTACCATTAGATAATCTTGGTGATTTAATATTAATTTGTTCGATACATAGAACCAGTACTGAAGAATTAGTTTCAACTTTAAAAGAACTTTTCGATATTCCCTATGTGGATTTTGAAGGTGAAAAACTTAGAAATATTGAAAAAATCGCCATTGTTGCTGGATGTGGCGACAAAGTTGAATGGATGCAGGAAGCTGCAAGTAATGGCGTCCAAGCTTATATTACCGGAGAAATTCATTGTCACATTGATAGCGATTACGGGAAACAAAAATATAAAATAATGAAAGAATATGCATTAACAACACCAATGTCTTTAATCGGCGTTTCTCATTCAGCATCCGAATATCTTGTCAAAAAAACGTTAATAAAAGATTGGCTTGAAAATAATTTTGATGTTCAGACTGTCTTGATTCCACAAGAAAAATGGTGGTTATAACTTAGAATTATAAACAAATTAGGCTTCTATCAAGTATCTAATATATAGAAAACGGGAGTATTAGTATGTTAGAAAATTTCGATATACCAATTAAAGCATTTAATCACAATAGAACAATTCGAGTTTATACACCTAGAGGTTATCAAGATGCGACAAAACTTTACCCCGTTCTGTATATGCATGATGGGCAAAATGTATTTGAAGATCAAGATGCCATAAATGGGGTTTCCTTGGGTTTAAAAGATTACTTGGATTCAAACGAGATAGAAATTATCGTTGTAGGAATAGACACGAATACTGAAGGAGAAGAAAGAAAAAACGAGTATTGTCCATGGGTCGACGGTGAATTTAGCAAGAATTTATTAGGTAAGCCAAGTTACACTGGCGGTAAAGGAGATGCTTACGTAGATTTTATTGTAAGTGAACTTAAACCCTACATTGATTCTACATATCGCACATTAAGCGAGTCGACCAGTATCGGAGGAGTTTCATTAGGCGGATTAATTTCAACCTATGCCGGATGTAAATACCCCGATATCTTTAGAAACGTGGTTAGTATTTCTTCAGCTTATTGGCGCAATCAAGAAGAAATTGAGAAGCTCTTAAGAAACATAAATTTATCTTCTATAGAAAAATTCTACATGGATAGTGGAACAACGGAAGTAAAAAATGATGAACGAATTAGTAAGGGATTCTTAGAATCTAACCACCGAATTTATAATATTGTTAAAGAAAAAATACCGAACTCAACATTCCTTGTTATTGAGGATGCTGAACACCACTATTCTTATTTTAAAGATAGAGTACCAGGTATTTTCACATATCTACTCTCTTAAATACATTGGTGACAATCTAGAACCATAAAAACGCTTGGAATACCCAAGCGTTTTTTATGCTTTAAACTTCATCTAGCCACTCGAGTAAATCTTTTACCATTTCTAAAGAAAATTGATGGTTATTATTTTCATGAATTATAAAGTCAACATTATCTCGGCCTTCATTTTCAATAAGATATTGATAATAATCCTGCTGACCTTTTATTGAAATAATTGCATCTGAATCACCATGCATGAGAAGTACAGGAGCATTACACGAAGATCGACCAATCGGGTTATACTTCTTCATCACCTGTTCTTCTTCAATCGGTAGTGCACTTCGATGGTCCTTTTCCCTAAACAGTTTTTCCGACAATAGGAAAGAACCTGATCCGTTAATGTTGACTAAACCACCTATGTTTTTGTGATTAGCAAAAATACCATTTGCGATAAAGCCACCCATAGAGCTCCCAACTAGAATCACTTCCTCCATTGGGACATTTAAATGTTCAATGAAATCATCAAATTCATCGATTGTCTTGTATATGGTTTTCCAAAAATAACGTTGAGTAGTTTCAATATTGAAATGGTTTTCTAACGGCTTTCTAGTGTCGTGATAAATAATTTCTGGAACAACAACTCTATGCCCCCTAAATGCCATTTCTTGAGCAACATCATGATTACTCTCCACACTTGTTCCCCAACCATGATAAAAGATGACGGTCTTACCGCCAGAGCTTTGTACTTCTGGTTCAAAAAACTTAAATTTAAAATCTTGAGTCTGCACTTTATTCATGAACATTACCTCTGTCATTTGTTCTTATTTATTTGCTTATCACTTGCATCATTTGTTTAAAAGGATAGGTTCTTCATTTAGAAAAAGGTCTTACGCCTTCAATGACAGTAAGACCTTTCGCATGTGTATTAAATTACATCATCTTTTTTAGGCGTTGTTTCTTCATACTCCACTTCGTGTTTTGTATCATGAATAGATGATCTATCACTATCATCTTTTTTACCTTCCATTGCATCATGGAATGGAGCGTATTGATTAAGAGGAAGTCTGCGATGAGTAAATAATCGGCTTAATGTCCAAACAATTACACCAATTAAGATAATCAGCATGATATATCCCATGTTCTCTCACTCCTTTTCTTTTATTGTACATCACGATCAACTTGAGGAAGAATGTTTAATGTTGTAATTTTTGCACCTAATGTAGTAATTTTTAAAGCTAATCTAGTAATTTTCGCACCTAATCTAGTAATTTCCAAGTCTAATCTCGTAAAACAGCCAATCTCACCACTAAAAAACCGCCTCCAAAGAAAAACTTGGAGGCGGCAAAATCTTTAATTCGAATTAGCTTGTACTTCTTTAAATTCATCGTCTGTGAAAGCACGCGATCTTGTTAAAAACCGCTTACCTTCGACGCCTTCTAATGAAAACATTCCACCTCGTCCATCGACAACGTCAATAATAAGCTGGGTATGCTTCCAATAGTCGTATTGGTTTTTGTGCATATAGAAAGGACTGTCGCCGATTGAACCGAGTAGCACGTCTTGGTCTCCTACCATTAAATCGCCTTCCGGATAGCACATAGGTGCAGATCCGTCGCAGCAACCGCCTGATTGGTGGAACATGACTGGACCGTGCTTGCTTTTGAGTAATTCAATTAATTCAAGCGTCGCGTCCGTTGCGATAACACGTTCAATCATTGGTCATTCCCCTTTCGATCAAAAGAATCCTAATTTGTTTTCATTGTAGCTAACTAACAAGTTTTTCGTTTGTTGGTAATGGCTTAACATCATCAAATGATTTTCGCGACCGATACCAGACATTTTGTATCCACCAAACGCAGCGTGTGCCGGATATGCATGGTAACAGTTTGTCCAAACACGTCCCGCTTGAATCGCACGACCGAAACGGTAAGCTGTGTTCATGTTACGAGACCATACACCTGCACCTAGACCATATAAAGTGTCGTTCGCAATTTCAAGTGCTTCTTCATGCGTTTTAAATGTCGTTACTGACACAACTGGTCCAAAAATTTCTTCTTGGAAGATACGCATTTTGTTGTTTCCTTTGAAGACAGTTGGTTTTACATAGTAACCGTCAGTGAAGTCTCCATCGATATTGTTTCGTTCTCCACCAATTAGACATTCTGCGCCTTCTTGTTTACCGATATCCAAGTAAGACAAGATTTTCTCTAATTGTTCATTAGATGCTTGAGCACCCATCATTGTGTTTGGATCTAACGGATTACCTGTTTTAATCGCTTCAACGCGTGCCAAAACTTTTTCCATGAACTTGTCATAGATAGATTCTTGAACCAAAGCACGTGAAGGGCATGTACAAACTTCCCCTTGGTTTAATGCGAATAAAACGAATCCTTCTACCGCTTTATCTAAGAATGCATCGTCATGATCCATTACATCTTCGAAGAAAATGTTTGGTGACTTCCCACCTAATTCAAGCGTCACTGGAATTAAGTTTTGAGATGCATATTGCATTATCATACGACCAGTTGTTGTTTCACCAGTGAAGGCAATTTTACCGATACGAGGATTTGATGCTAGTGGTTTACCAGCTTCTAATCCAAAGCCATTCACGATATTTAGAACACCCGGAGGTAATAAATCCCCAACTAGTTCAGCGAATACGAGAATACTTGCAGGTGTTTGCTCTGCAGGTTTTAATACCACACAGTTCCCTGCTGCTAATGCTGGTGCTAACTTCCATACAGCCATTAATAGCGGGAAGTTCCAAGGGATAATTTGTCCCACTACACCGATTGGCTCATGGAAATGATAAGCAACCGTATCGTCGTCAATTTGGCTCAATGAACCTTCCTGCGCACGAATTGCACCTGCGAAATAACGGAAGTGGTCGATCGCTAAAGGCAAGTCCGCATTAAGTGTTTCACGTACCGCTTTACCGTTATCCCATGTTTCAGCTACAGCTAACATTTCTAAATTTTCTTCCATGATGTCTGCGATTTTATTTAAAATAACCGCACGTTCAGCTACGGACGTTTTTCCCCAAGCGTCTTTTGCTGCATGCGCTGCGTCTAATGCTAATTCAATATCTTCTGAAGTTGAGCGAGCAACTTGTGTGAAGTTTTTACCCGTGACTGGTGTCACGTTATCAAAATATTGACCCTTAACAGGGGCTGTCCATTTACCGTTAATGTAATTATCATATTTCTCTTTAAATGTTACGAGTGAACCTTCTGTGTTTGGAAATGCATATACCATTGTCATGTTCCTCCCTTTGTACGAGTAATTCCCATTGTATGCGCTTTCACTGGATTTCATGAAAACTATTAATCTAGGAAATCCTTCACTTCAATATTGTCAGATAAAATAGAAAATTACAACTTATTTATTCGATGGGTATGATGTTGACACTATGAAGGTGTTCTTTAATAGAAAATGCAACTTACAAAATTCAAACAGCATATACAAGTTCGAGTTTTCAATATGGTAAAAACAAAAAATAACTTTTACAACATAAAAAAAAACTGCCCTTCGTCATGTTTCATGACTTTCAGGACAGTCCCTTTTCTATTTCATCAATCTTCTAATGTGTTTAATTCAACAATCATGCCGACTAATAAGATGAATACGATGAAAAACGAGATTAACATTAAGACCATTTCACTCAACTCCTACCAAGTTTTGAATCCTTCTGATCCAGGAGGTGCATGGTGAATCATGCCGTATAACGGGATAGCATAGGCAATGATGATCAATGCAAATGCGATACCAATCCAAATCCACCAGTTTTCCAAGAATTTTGGTGTATGTTCTTTGTCACTATCAGCCATTGGGAACTCTACGAAATCTGCTTCAAGTTCAGCTTTTGGTGATAAGAACATCGTCATCACAACAATGTAAATCAATAACATAGCTGATAAGAACAAAATACTTCCGCCGACAGCCATTGTTACGTGATTTGTTAAAATGCCATCAAACCATTCTAAAGCAGACGGATGGTTGTTATAACCAGTGTAAGCAGTTCTTCTAGGTGCGCCAAGTAGACCTAAAATATGTTGAGATGTAGACATTAATAACATCCCAATTGTCCATGTGATGATTTGAATAAAACCTAATTTCTGCATTACTTTCGAGAATTTACGACCAGTTAAATAAGGAACTAACCAGAAAGTAAGACCCATAAATGTCATCGCTACAGGTGTTCCAACTGTAATGTGGAAATGTCCGACAATCCACATCGTGTTATGAACGACTTCGTTTAATTGGAAACTTGCATTGATAATTCCTCCCGCTCCACCAGGAATGAAGAAGGCCATCGCGACAAATATAGAAGTAAAACGAACATCTTTCCAAGGTAACTTTGTAAACCAACCAAACAGTCCTTGACCACCATTTTTACGTCCAGCTCTTTCAAATGTACCAAACATAGAGAATGCTGTTAAAAGTGATGGAATGATGACCATAAATGTTAAAACGACTTGCAAGAACTTCCAAAAATTCGAGATACCTGGTTCTGTTAACTGGTGATGGAATCCAACTGGTATTGAGAACAAGATAAATAACACAAATGCTAAACGTGCTAATGAATCACTAAATACTTTAACGCCAAGTAATTTTGGAACAATCACATACCAAGCCATATACGCAGGTAGTAACCAGAAGTAAACTAGAGGGTGACCAAAATACCAAAACAATGAACGACTTAACTCAACGTTAATTGTATCGACCCAACCGAATGCCCAAGGAATGTATTGGAATAATACCGTAGCTACTACCCCTAAACATGCGATAATCCACATAATAATTGTTGTGATGGTCATGAAAGCAAATAGTGGACTTAATTCACCTTTATGAGCTTTGCGCCAAACCACATAATGTCCGACTAACGCAAAGCTGCTTATCCATGTTCCGACAATAACCAATGCAAGACCGACATAGTACCATCCGCTTGCTTTAAGTGGTGCATAGAAAGTATAGAGTACAGAAGCTTCACCAGAAATGATCATGACTGTCGCCATCACCGTTCCGATTGTCGTAACCCAGAATCCGATCCATGAATATAGAAGTACTTTAGGTCCGAAACTTCCTAAGCTTTTACTCATTCCTGTAACAAAGAATCCAAAAATAAAGTATGTCGTAAAAATAAGGGCAAGTAGCACACCATGTGCCGTTAAAATTTGATAGTAATCTAACCAACTTGGTAATTGCAGGGCATCATTTCGAATGAAAACCTGTAATAATCCGCATAATGTTCCGATAAGGAACGCGATATAAGCAACACCGATATTCCATAGAGCTAATTTGCGATCTTGTGCAGCAATCATGATCAATACACCTCAATTTCTGTAGACATGAAATGATGTCCAGAACCACAGTATTCATTGCAAAGAATTAAATACTTGCCAGGTTTGTCAAACGTATATGACTTCGTTGTGATTTGACCCGGAACGACCATCATATTCACTTTCGTGTTATCAATCGTAAAACTGTGAACGACATCTGTGCTCGTCACTTTAAAAATGATTTCTTTTCCAGCAGGCACTTTCAATTCAGGTGCTGTGTAACTAAAAGCCATCGCTACAATCGCCACTTGATACGTATCATCATCTAATTGTGTCACTCCTGGGTTATCAAATGGTGCTGTTTCATTTACTTTTTTCGGATCAATCGTATCCATTCCTCCTGCAGGCGTATGGCCATGAGAAAAGGCACTGATACCTACAACACTTAAGAAAACCACAAGTGATGCGATACCAAAAATCAACCATATTTTTTCATATTTATGAAGATGCATTTTTTCCACTCCTTATTTAACGTGCTACATACATGTAATAAACGACTACCCACATAACAATGATGATTACACCAACAGACATGACGCTTACAAATGTTCCTTTTAGATTCTCTTCCTTAGCTGGCTTCGTTTTCTTCAAATTCCTCACCTCGAAATTCATTCTTCCATTAAGTTATGTTCAGCCTAATTGATTAAGAGGTAAATCATTGTGACTTTTATCACACTCAAGACGGATTTCATACAAGTGTCAATAAATAGACAAAAAAAAAGCGATTCACCTCGAAGGGCAAATCGCTTGCTAATCAATTTTACAAAACGCTATTGGGCAGTCTTCACATAGAATCTCATCTTTCAAATACTGGAGATCATGAATATAAATCTTCCCATCCAACATGGAAACTTTACCAAGTTTTTTCAACTCGTTTAATAACCGATTCACCACTTCTCTTGTCATTCCACAGAAGTTAGCCAGTTCTTGGTTCGTTAACACCATATCTATTAAAATACCTTGATCATCTTTTTCACCATAACTATTCGTCAGACGGATTAAGGTTGAATAAAGCGCACCCTTTTTTCCATGTAATAGTAAGTCCCTAAATTTAGTCTGGGTTTTCTGATGGTTTACACCCATCCATTTCATAAACGCAACAGCTAAATCCGCATTTTCAGCTAATTCCTTTTCAAGGTCATCAATGCTTACTTTGACGCACGTAACATCCTCTAATGCTTTTGCATCTAACATATATTTGGCATCTATCGAAAAGAGCGTAACTTCACCAACCAATTGGTTTCTTCCGCAAATTCTCAAGGTCAATTCTCTACCTTCAGAAGTTACCTTACCAATTTGAACTTTTCCCTGTTGAATGAAATAAACACCTTTTATCGAATCGCCTTCTCTAAATAGATAACTGTCTTTTTTATATTCTTTTACACTATGCCGTATGGAAAGTAACTCTTTTAACTCTGAAGAAATAACTCTTTTTTCTTCACTCAAAATAAGTCCTCCTTCCTCTTTTTCTCTCTTATTTAAATGGTATCATAGTCTTTATTTCAAAGGTAGGGAATTCAAGCTATCTGCTGACTCACCTAAATCATACAACTCTTCATAATAGGTTATAATGAAGGTACTAAAAAAAGCAGGTGATGATAGATGCGTATCAATAAATATTTAAGTGAAGCTGGAATCGTTTCTAGACGCGGTGCGGATAAATGGATCGAGGATGGCCGAATTACGATAAACGGCGTAAAAGCTGAACTAGGTAGCAAAGTTGAGCCTGGAGATGAGGTCCGTGCAGACGGAAATCTAATCAAACACGAAGATCCTTATGTATATATTGTATTAAACAAGCCAGTTGGTATTACTAGTACCACGGAACGTCATATTCAAGGGAATATAGTGGACTTCGTCAATCATCCTTTGCGTATTTTTCATATTGGTCGACTCGATAAGGATTCACATGGTCTGATTTTATTAACAAATGACGGGGACATTGTGAATGAAATTCTACGAGCTGAAAATGAACATGAAAAAGAGTACATTGTGAAGGTGGATCAACCCATTACACAGGATTTCCTTCAAGAAATGGCAGAAGGCGTAGAAATATTAGATACAAAAACACTCCCTTGTAAAGTGGAAAAACTGTCATCTAATATATTTAAAATCACGCTTACGCAAGGATTGAATCGCCAAATTCGTCGCATGTGTACAGCCCTCGGTTATGAGGTGAAAAGCTTGCAACGTGTTCGCATTATGAACATCTCAATTGATAACTTACAAATTGGACAATGGCGCGAACTAACGAAAGATGAGTTAAGCGAATTATTTTCCATGCTTAACTATACGCCAAAGAGGTAATAGAAGAGTAAGAGATGGAGGCGATTTAGATGCTATCAATTACACATACTAAAAATCTGACAGGCGCAATTGTAAGCGGAGACTATTGGGATATCGATGAACTCAATCATGCTATCTATGCTGTGATTGGTGAAGAAGGAAAATACTATGATCTAGAGGGTTCACGAGCACGCATCCTCAAAGTATGTCATGACTTCCGCCAAGCAAGCCAAGGAGAGCGTAACATTGAATTTGTTAGGAACGGTCTTCATAAAGATTCAATGAAAGAACACGATTTGGTCGCTCCAGAAAAAAATGTGTATTTTACGGTTGAAATATTATGGCCAGAACTCATTTTTGCAGCGATTGCTTTAAACGATTTCATCAAGCTATACCAAAAGAAACATTCATTCCCTTTACTCGACGCTCACGTAACAACAATTCGCAAGTTCCAATCAGCGATTGGTGCATCCTTAAGTGAAACGCTTGATGAAGAAGAATTTCAGAATTTCATGAAATTGCTAAACAATCAAGAAACGAATGTGCATAAATACGCCATACAATTTGTCGACGTGTTAAATTTAAACTACATTAAAATGACCAAAGAACAACGTGAAGAAAGCTTAGGAAAGTATGCCTTAAAACTCGCTATACAGGATAATGAGTATGTAGCTTTTCGTAATCAAGTTATTAAATCTGCCAACGTTACCAAGAGTACGATTCATGATTTAGCACTAACAGCTGAATACCCAGAAGACATTGAATGGTAAAAGAGTGCATTTCTGCACTCTTTTTTCTTTGACCAAAAATTCATTTCGAGTAATTTCTTATTCTTGGGATCGTTAATACTTCATCAATTTCACATCTTCAGTAAGGACTTGAAATTCCATATCATTAAGTGATCGCGAAATGTCAGTTGTCATTAATAATTTCACAGAAATTCATTAATTCTTATCTCAGACTCATAAAACTCAATAAAAAGCTGACTAGAACTCAAACTACCGTCTTTTTGTTTAAACTTTAGATTAACTTCTGTCACAGGTTCTCCTTCGCTATTAATAATACTCTCAATAGAAAATGAACTGTAATCAATATTTTGGTACATTTCAATAAGCGTTTCTATGTCAGTATCCGTAACTGAATTCTGTGCATACTTTTTAACTTCATTTAAATCTTTATTCTTAAGCCCTTCTAAATACAAAATAAATATGCCCGCTGCGGCTTCATCATCAATTGGTTTACCATCTAGAAGAGCTTGATACATATTCTTGTAATATGGGTGTTTGGCTACTAAAGATTTAACTTCAAACTCATTTGGGTTAGGGTAACCTATTGCTTTTAATTCATTCGGCGTCATCTTAGCTAACTCTTCTAGAGAATAAAAATTAGGGCTATCAGTATTTAAATCACCACTATCGAGTGATTCACCATATCGATTCATAGGTTCGTAAGTAAATTCTAACCATTCACACCAATCGTTAAAACTTTCTTCAAATGTAAAGTAGACTGCATTTACTTTTGGATATTTAAAAACAATTTCACTTAAAGGAGCGAGGAATAACCCTTTTTCATTTGAAGTCAGGCTACCAAAATCACTACGGAAGTCTTTAAATTCAATTACAACAATTCCCTCTTCATTAATCGACACACCATTTACCGAATTCTTCAAAACCTCAGTATTTCGAAAACTCAATTCTTTAAAACCATCTTGCATAAGATTGTTCAAATCGTTTTCTAGTTCAGGAAATGCTTGACCATGTGTATTTAAATCAAAAACATATTGTCTGAACATAGGCTCAAAAATTCCTATCCACTCCTGCCAAGCAGTAAGATTACCATCAAAGCTAAATTGAGCAGATTTAACTTCCGAGTATTTAAAAATAGCGTCATAAAGTGTCCCTAAAAATGCAGTTTT
This sequence comes from Bacillota bacterium, assembly GCA_018816185.1. Classification (GTDB taxonomy): domain Bacteria; phylum Bacillota; class Bacilli; order Bacillales_A; family Planococcaceae; genus Paenisporosarcina. Next base: position 16,583 of record JAHIWI010000091.1, on the reverse strand, counting down.
AAATTCTGAAGAAGGACTAAGAACTTCACTTCTAAAATCTTTGAATTCTACTAGTACCATGCCTTTTTCATCAATGGAAACACCATTTATAGAATCATTCATTGACTCTATAATTCCTAATTCTAAATTTGGCGTTAACATAATTTTTCTTAAATCATCTTCTAATTTCGGAAATTGTTCCCCATGGCTATTCAATTCCTTAAAAAGGTGACTAGGATCTACAGGTTCTACTATTACAGGTTTTTCTACTGTTTCATTATTCCCTTTATTTGCAGTAGTAAGTTCGTCATTTTGTCCAATAGAGAAGAAAACAAAAATGACAGCCCCAATACCAAGAAATAACAATGTAAATGTAGGCAATAACCTATTTATTAGAGGATTTCGCTGAGGCTTACTCTTATGTGCATTGGATAGAACTCTATTTCTCAATTGGTTGGTAAACAATTTTTCCGTCCCAATGTAATGTTCAATGCTTTCTTTGATTTTTTTCTCATCCATTTATAGTTCTCCTCTCTTTTCAAAATGGACTTTTAATTGTTCACGAGCCCTTCGTAGCCTAGTTTTAATGGTATTTCTCGAACAAGCTAGAATTGTTGCAACTTCTTCAATACTTAGCTCTTCATAATAATAAAGAACAATCACTTCTCGATATTTGAGATCTAAGGACAAGACTTCTTTTCCTATCGTGTGTCGATCATCGTTTGAAATAACATCACCTTCAGTTGAATTTCCGCTTTGAAAAAATGAAATAATTTTATCTGAAATTCTTACATTCTTATAAGACCAACTTCTTAAATGATCGTAACAACGATTTATCGTCATACGGTATAAGTAGGTTCTATAAGTTGAATGACCTTTAAAGGCTTCTCTTTTCTCGTATGCTCGTAAAAAGACATCTTGTATAATATCTTCGGCTGCTTGCTTATTTTTCACATAGGTATATGCCAATCTCATGAGTTCTTCACCATATTGGTCAACTAAGTCCTCAAAAAAGAAATGATTATTAAAATCCGAACTCTCTTTACTCGATAACATCCATTTTCCAACCTCCTGTAAAACGTTGAACATTAGACGGAGCACTTCAGTTCAAGGTTTCAAGTTTTATAGAAAAAATAAAACGCTAACGATTGTTAGCGTTTCTATCTTTAAGTGCTGTGGTATTAAGCTTTTTTAGAAGTAAAATAAAATTTTGTCTTTCCTTTTGAGATTTATTGTATACAAATTTAAAGGAATCTCAGTTGATTGGAATGGAGGTGGCGTAAAACATCTGCTCCTGTATCGCTGCGCTAGCTTCGTCGCAAAGATTAGTACCAATTTCTTTGGTGCTAATCTTTCCAGCGGAATCAGCAAGAACTGAAGACCCTGAGGAGCAAAGACTAGAAACGCCACGTCCCTGTGGCAACGTCTTTGAAACCAACTTCCTGTTGGCCTCCCCGGAAAGCGTCCATCGCAATGGAAATCAACATTTAATTTGTCTATAGTTTGAAAAGAGTGCATTTCTGTTCTTTTTTCTGTGATCATAAATTCATTTCGAGTAATTTCTTATTCTTTCAAATGGAGCTAAGTTCTCTGGTAATAGTAGGTTTTCTTTTTTTAAAGGTGTTTCTCTTAAATTATCCATCAAAGCTAGTTCTACCTTTAAGCCTTCCATCATGCCTTTAGCAGATAAGATCAGAATGGTAATAAATAAAATCGGTATAAAGGAAATCCATGGATACGTCGTCCAAAGGAATTCCCACCACATGCCTAACAATCCTGCCCACTCGTTTGATAAAGACACCTTTTGCGTTTGGCCAAATAAATCCTCTCTGAAATAATACCCACCTATAAATAAACCCAGTACAGCCAAATGCGACATCAAAATAAGAGACTGAATAAAATCTCGAATAAAAATAATCGCTATTTGAGGGACTAAAAATGGCTTAATATGTTTCGATACGATTCTCCAGTTAGTAGCACCTAAAACTCTAGAACACTCAATGAATTCTTTGTTCATGATTATCTTCACTTCATTTGCGATTAATACCGAATTTGTTGGCACGAAAAGTGAGGCTAATATAATGATAAATAATACAACACGATTCCAATAAGGTAGTGGCTGTGCTCCTTCAACCAGTGCACCATCAACTAATATCATGCTGACATCTTGTATGAGAATCACATTTAAGAGAAGATAGGCAAGCAAGGTCATTGGAAAATAATTTAATGAGTCAACCATAGATTTGATTGGTCTCTCGAGTTTATTAAAATAAAAATGAAGAATTAAACCGAAAATGATCGAAGGAAAAACTCGTAAGAATGTAATGATTAATGCAGCTGCAATTGTATATTTGGTTCCAACAATCATCACAATTAACAAATGCCGTCCAAACCCATCTGTTCCAAATGGAGGAAATTTTTTAAAACTATATGGTGCAGGTAACGGCTTTCCGTCAGCCGCAAAAAGTAACGAAGTTGTAGGAATATGATCCTTAAAAACGATAAAGTAAAAAATACTAACAAGGAATAAGCCACTAATTATGACAAAACCGGTTAGAAATAATTTATTTAATAGAAGTTTTTTCATTAAATTCATCTAACTCACCACTCCAATCTTTTGCCGGTCTGTTTTTCTATTAAGTTCGTGATTATGGCATATAATACGAAAACAGGCACAAAGAACATGATTAATGTAAAGGCAATCACATTTGGATTGGGATAAGTAATGATGAATGTAAAGATCCCATAAATGTTGAAGAGTTTTTCGAAAATCACCATTGAAGATAATAAATACAAAACTATCATTTTACTATGACTAAATAGGCTAGGTGTTATATTTCTCAACACATGATTGAAGAAAATAAACGTTTTGTTGTGTCCCTTACTTCTAGCTAACTCTACATAAGATTTTTCCCATTCTTCATTTACTAAATGGAGATTGATGCGATAAATCATAAATGCCGGAATTAATGATAAAGCAATGATGGGTAAGAAGTAAGTTTTCGTTCGAGATGAACCGGCAACTGGGAAAAGCAAATCTCCCGTCACATTTAAATAATAAATAACAGTAAACTGAATAATCATGATTATGAATAAATCAGGTATTGATTCTAATAATGAAACAATTTTGGATATATGATTATTAAGCTTTTTGGGCAATAGGATTGTGAAATAGGTAATGAATAAACCAACAACAAAGGAAATGAAGAGTGCTGACAGAAAAATAGTAAGAGAGTATAAATAGTAATCCCAAAAGTTCAGAAAAATGGAATACTCAAATTGAGTAGGACCTAAAATGATCAGTCTATCAGGAAAGATTAAAGACATCACGATATCCAGTACATTTTGAATAAATACGTTCCACTTCAAATGAATACCACTAATGGTGAACATCCCTACAAATGCGCTTACTAAGATAATACCGATCACCACAAATAAAAAACGACTCAATACAGATAAAGTAGCCCTCATAGAAACCCCCATTTTCCAGTTCAAAGAAATATGATCCATCATCCAACATTACCATATAATAACAAAAAGAAAAAACACATTTTTTAAAATGCGTTTTTTCTTTTTCTATAAAGTTATTAAGTCTATTGCTTCATCAACATCACATCTTCAGTCAGCACAAGGAACCCCAAATCTCTAAGTGATTCCTTTTGTGGTAAATGTGACTCTGCAATCCCTACCACTTTAACTCCTCTATTTTCACATTCCTTTAAAACGTGATTTACCATGTCCAAGAATTTTGTTGTGTCCTTTTTCAAAGCTACAGCTAAAATTTCTGCGTACGCGGTATCCTTTCGAATTGTTACACCAAAATATCCTTCATTTTCAAAAGAAATTGAGAAATCAAATTGAACAGATCCATAATATTCTTTCATCATGGACAGCTGTTCTTCAGTTACAACTTCATTTTGTTTTGTTACATTTGCCCACTTATCAAACTGAAAATCATTTTCTACTTTTGATGCATTTGTATGATTACTATCACTTAATTCTTTAATTAAAATCGGAGAACGTCTGGTTACTTCAAACCCTTTGGATAGGAAAAAGTCGATTTGCTCTTTCCAGTCGCTTCTAAATCGCTGCGCAAACAGTTTAGCTCCAAACTCATCACTTTCCGCAAAACCATATACACGTTTAAATAGTTCATCTTGAATAATACCTTCATACCCTGGTAACACCCATGGATATCCAAGAGATACAAACTCTTTACTCCCAGTAAAGCTCATATACCCCACCATTTGATTTCCATCAAAAGCGAAGCAACGCGATTTGGGATGGAAGTTCTCTTGTTCAATAAATATATTCGGTGAAATCGTAGGTTTCCATGCATAAGGAAGTAGTTTCGTACGCTTTATCCAGAAGTCTATTTGTCTTTGTAAATCTTTCTCGCTCTCATAAAATCGATAAGTAATCTTCATGACAGTTCACTCTCACTTCTTTCGAATATAAATTGAAGTTGGGGATAAGATGTTAATAAATTCACTTTAGTGAAATGAATCAATCACTTTCGGAGATATAACATTTTTATCAGTGGATTTAAACCTTGGATAAGGAAGGAACTTAACAATGTAGATGAGGGAGTATTTAGGGATTAAGAAGTTTTTGACATCGTAAATAAACTGAGTTGAGATTTACAACACTCAATCAGCAAAGAAGAAAGTTTTCTTCCATTATTAAAATCTTGTGGATTGTTCCAAAGTTCTTGAAAAACCTGAGTAATGACCTGCTCACAGATGTCAGATTCCGAATTTGATCTAGACACAATATTCCATAGCAATTTCTCATAGCGGTTATAAATCTCTTCTAAAGACTGACGGTCTTGATTACAAAGACGGAAAATTAAACGCTCATCAGTGGTCACATGATCACACTCCTTCTATTAGTTTGTACCCATATATCTTGAAGGCAAACTTTTCGATGTGCTAAATTATTTTAACTTTAAAAAAAGCACTTGGATTTCTTTCTCCAAGTGCTTCACTATTACTCCACTAATTCATATGTGAGAGATTTTCTTTTCATCAAAGCAAAAACTCCAGCTCCTATTGAAATAAATGCTGATAGATAGAAAGCAACTTCAATCCCTTGGTATTCGGCTAACCAACCAAAAAGAAATGTAGCAATTCCAAAAGCACCCGTAGTTAACACGGTTTGAACAGAAAACACATGACCTAGTTCATCAATTTCCGTTTGAGTCTGCAACACCATCAACTGGGCAAGCATTTGTAACTGTCCAACCACTCCCAGAAATAAGGATAAAATCAATGCGACCACCGCAAATACGGGATAGATAAACCATATCGTTAGTACACCTGTTACAAGACATCCAATTAGAATGAGCCAATAAGCGGACACGCGGGAGAGCTTAGCGAAAAAATAACCACCAATGATAAACCCCCCTGAGTAAAACGCATTAATATATCCCCACCAGGCTTCACTTGTGCCTAAAACGGTGTCGACATACACATATAAAATAGAAGAAATCCACACCGCTCCCGCAAAAGCGACTACCGTATCGAGAATGAGAATATGGCGAATGGATTTGTTTGAGAAACTATATGTCCATCCACCAGACAATTGTTCACGAATCGAATGGACACCTTTCTTAATCAGTTGAATTGGTTTTATTCCAAAAGTTAAAAACCAACCGATTAAATAGAGAAGAATTGTTATGACAATAAGCGGACCTCCGCCATAATAAGCGACAAAGAACGCTCCAATTGGCCAACTCACCAAATTAACCGTGTTATCTGAAATTGCTACTAGGCTATTGGCTTTTGGTAACTCGACTTTCCCTACAAATTCAGGAAGCATAGCTTGACGAACAGGAGCTGCCCATCCATCAAGAAAGGCGATGATACTAACTAAGAGTAAAATCCATAACAATGCCTCATCTTTCAATAAAAAGACAGCACCCAACACCACGATTTTCCCCACCATAGAAGCATGCAATATACGATGTAAAGCAAACCGATGCAATAATAGTGGTGTTAAAAAACTACCAATTAACCGAGAGAAAGTAATCGTTAACGGAATAAACGTTAAAGCTAAAATAGAGCCAGTTGACGCATACACAATTTGAATTAACCCCACAATGTATAAGACATCACCCGCGTTAGCGAGTATTTGACTCACCCATAAAAATAAAAAAGAACGACGATCATTCATGTAAATCACTCCCTAAATCTATTCAATTTTCATTTAGAAAGATAAAATTCTACACTCGTCGCACCCTTTCCCCGTTAATAGGCATATTATATTCATTATAAGTGACTTCAAATTCACCTTCAATAAATGATTTGACCGCCGTTTCCAAATCTTCTTATCTCGCATTTATTAAGAGAGATAGATTGGAGGTGAAATCTTTATGTATCGACCTATGAATCAGTCACGCCATTGCAGACAACAGGGAGTTCAACCGATTGTTTGCCCACCTTTGTGTCGCTATACAGATTCCTTTGTACAACGGGAGGTTCCTTATATTCAACCTCTAATAAATGTAAATCGTCAACATATTGTTGATGTTCCTAGAACTTACTACGAACAAATCAATCAAACTGTTATTGTTCCTCCAAACCAAATGCGTCCAAACCGTTTCCGTCGTTTTTAAAGACCCCCTATATTAGAAAGAAAGACATCCTCTTCCACAAGTTTTGTGAAAGAGGATGTCTTTATCTTAACAATAAATAATATGGCGTTCTAATTAAGTAATATGGCGTTTAGAACGAATAATATGGCGTTATGGTCTGATAATTTGGCGCAACAGTCCAGTAATTTGGCGTTACTCATTGATTTATTGGCGTTAGATGAAATTTTGGGCTTTTGAAGTGGCAGAAGCTGCGGAATCTATAAATATTTTTAAAAAACGCGTAGACGACAATCGTCTACGCGCTTTTTCAATCTACCAATTGAATAAATTGTTTCGTACGTTCATGACTTGGGTTCTCAAAGAATGTCGCCGGATCAGCTGATTCGATGATACGTCCTTCGTCTAACATGATGACACGGTCCGCTACTTCTTTTGCGAACTTCATTTCATGTGTCACAACAACCATTGTCATACCTTCTTGTGCTAATTGTTGCATAACCGCTAGAACTTCCCCAACCAATTCAGGATCGAGTGCAGAAGTTGGTTCATCAAACAATAACACTTTAGGTTCCATTGCTAGGGAACGAGCAATCGCAACACGTTGCTTTTGTCCACCTGACAATTTACTTGGATAGACATCTGCTTTATCAGAAAGACCTACTTTTTCAAGTAATTGTTTTCCTAATACAATCGCATCCGCCTTCTTCATTTTTTTCACAATTATCGGTGCTTCAATGACATTTTCCAATACCGTCATATGCGGAAACAAGTTAAAGTGTTGGAACACCATGCCGACTTCAGCACGAATTTCTGAAAGCTTATGTTTCTTCGGATCGATTACTTGACCATCAATTTCAATCGTCCCTTTATTGATGCGCTCTAAAAAGTTAAAACACCTTAATAACGTACTTTTACCTGATCCACTAACACCGACAAGAACAACCACTTCAGAAGGAGCGACTTCGAGATCAATGCCTTTTAACACTTCTAAATCGCCGAACGATTTATGAATATTTGATCCTTTTAACATGAGCGTCCCTCCTTATTTGTCGACATTCAATTTATTTTCATACAGTTTTAATAGATAAGTGAAAATCATTACAAGCACTAAATAATAAGCCCCAACCACTAAATATGTTTCTAGAGACTGGAAAGATTGGGCCGCTTCACGATTAGCCATCGCAAATAATTCAGGCACACTAATAATATAAACAAGTGAAGAATCTTTAAGTGTGATTATAAATTGATTTCCTAATGGCGGAATAGAACGTTTCAAAGCCTGCGGGAATACGATTCTGCGCATACTTTGTGAACGAGTCATCCCAAGTGAACTACTCGCTTCACGTTGACCTTTATCAATACCTTGAATGGCACCACGGAAAATTTCCGCGATATAAGCTCCATTATGAATACCTAGTGCAATTGCCCCTGCCCAAAATCCAGACAACACAATTAGTGAAGTAATCCCAAAGTATAAAAACATAATTTGTACGATTAGTGGTGTTCCTCTAATAATCGTAATATACAAGTTTGCGATAGTTTGTAATATTTTTGAACGAGAAATTTTCATTAACGCAAATATTAAACCTAGGACTGTCCCTAACACTAAAGCAACTGCAGTAATTTTTAACGTTGTGAGTGTCGCCTCTAAAAATCCTGGATACGTTCGTAAAAACACTTCAAAAACGGTTTGAATTAATTCCATATTGTTCTCCTTTCCTGAATGTGATTAGTTCAGAATTTCGATTCCTTCTAAATCAACATCAAGAAGATTACGCTCAAACCATTTGTTTGAAATTTCTTCGTATGTGCCATCTTCAACAATTTCTTGAATTGCTTTATTAATTTCTTCTAATAATTTTTCGTCTTCCTTACGTACAGCTACAGCCGCTTGCTCAATCCAAAGTGGATCTCCGACTTCTTTGATTTCCATGCCGTTTGCAATGGCTTCAAAACCAACAACGTCAGCCGTAATAACTGCATCTAAGCGTCCTTCAACTGTTAAATCTTTTAATGCTACAACATCAGAATTGTAGTATTTAATATCATCTGTATAATCTTGAGCAGCTGTGTCATACGTACTTTGTGCCACAACCCCAATTGTTTTGCCTTCTAAATCTTCAGCTGATGCGATATCGTTACTTCCTTCAGGAGTGAAAATCATTCCACCTGAATAATAGTAAGGATCCGAGAAGTTTACGCGTTCAGCTCGTTCTGCCGTAATCGCCATCGATCCAATAATGACATCGAATTTATTACCCAGAAGTGATTGTGTAATTGTTTCCCATGGCGTTGTTACTGGGTTTGGCTCTAATCCCATTTTCTCAGCAATTGCTGCGCCAATTTCAACATCAAAACCAGTTAATTCACCAGCTTCTGTAAAGTTAAACGGCTTATATAGACCACTTGAAGCATACGTCAATTTACCGTCTTCTAATAGGTTCATGTCAGACCCTGAACCTGATGATGCACCTTTTGTATCTTCGTCACTACCACACCCTGTGATTAGCATAGCTGTTGCAGCGATTGCTGTTAAAAATGATAATTTTTTCTTCAAAATAATCTCCCCTTTTGTGTGTTTAGTCATCAATTGGTTTATTGGATTCGGCTGAATAAAAAATACCTTTTCTGTCGTACATACTATCTATACGTGCAAGATTCGCTTTCACTTTTTCATGCTCTTTCACATAAATGAAGCGCATTATGGAGGTTAATAAAGCATGAACCGCTGTATAGGAGTCTATGCTTAAATTGGTAGAGACCGGAACAAACAGAACTTCATCTGCAAGCTGTGTTACAGGTGAATCTGATGAATCGGTAATGACAATAATCGTTGTGCCTTGTTCTTTGGCTGTTCGCAAGGTGTTCATCACGTTTTTCGTATATCGCGGAAATGCAAAAGCAATGAGTACATCCTCAGAAGTCATTTTAGACAGCTGGTGATAATATTGAACATCTCCTTGCATTAATAATTCCGTGCTATCGAGTACCATGTTCATCCAATGCGTAAAGGAATGTGCGAGACCGTAATCGAAAAAATTGCTTGTCACATATATCTTCTTAGCTGAGCCAATTAAATCTACTACTTGAAGAAGTTGCTCTTCTTGGAGTGATTCTTTTAAATTTGTAATGCTCTTTATATCTGCATCAAGCAAATTTTTCAAAATTGAAGGAGAAGAGTAAATCGTGGTTTCCTCATCTTCGACTTGTTCAATTCGTTGTTCAGCAAGTTTTTGTTGCACAACATGCTGAAACTCCGCATAACCCTTAAAGCCAAGCTTTTGTGCCCAACGTATTACTGTAGATTCACTAACCTCTACTTTTTTACCGACTTCTAAAGCTGAAGAAAAAGCGAGCACAATTTGATTGTCTTTGAACAAATCGGCTATTCTTTTTTGCCCTGCTGAAAATTCCTTATAAGAATTTTCTATTTTATGCAGTAAATCCTTCATGACTATTCCCCCGAAAACAATAATTTAAACCTACCAATGTAATAATTGTATCATTATGCAGGGTTTCCTGCAATTAAGATGTCACACGGTTGTAATATATGGATATTCGGTGACTAACATTTTCACATTTTTTGCTTTATCATGGTTTTGTAATTTGATGCTTCTGCTGACGCAGAAGCTCCCTTCTTTGATCGCCATGGATCTCACTTAATATGGGGCAAACCTTGAATAATATGGCGTTGGGTACTTAGTATTTGGCGTTTCAAGCCAATAATATGTCGCAACTACTCAATAATCTGGCGTTGGCCAGTGATTTTTTGGCGTTAGATCTAATTTTGATGCTTCTGCTGACGCAGAATCTTCCTTCTTAGTTTTAACGGAACAACGATTTCAAGCCAACAAAAAAGCCTGCCCGCCTTATCGGCAAGCAAGCTTTAATCATGGTTTTATTTGAATACTTTAATGTTCACAGTTTTGCGTCCCCAGTTAAGTGCTCCTGATTTCGTAGGGATGAAGACGTCAATTTTGTTTCCTTTGATAGCGCCACCAGTATCTCCAGCGATTGCATATCCGTATCCTTCAACATAAACTTTTGAACCTAACGGAATGACACGTGGATCGACTGCGATTACTTTTAAGCCTGGATTTTTCTTTAAATTAATTCCTGTTGATGTAATTCCTGAACAACCATTGCAGCTAGCTGTATAAGCTGATGCTGAAACTGTAATTTCTTTCAAGATTGTATCATTATCAGAACGTGATGGTGCTTTTTTTGCAGCCTTGGCTTTTGATTTAGCCTTAGATACTGCTTTTTTTGATACTTTTAGTTTTTGGTTCGGTTTGATTAAATTCGTTTTTAAATTGTTAGCTGACTTAATTGAAGCCACTGAGATATTGTATTGTCTTGAAATTTTATAAAGGGTATCCCCTTTTTTCACGGTGTGTACAGAAGACGCTGCTTCTGAATCATTGGCAAATGCGACGAGGAACATTAGTACAAAACTTAGTACGAAACTGAATTTTTTCAAGTTGTGTCTCCTTTTATTTCTCGTTGATAGAAATAAAATAACACTTAAACATTACAGTTTCATGACAGTATGACTGATATTTGGTTACATTTTAGGTAAGTTTATATTACTAGTTGTAAATAATGGAAGAGTTTTTACCAATATTCTACCTGTCATAATACCTAATCTCATCTAATTTTTTATTAAAAATAGCAGTTTTCTTTACATTTCCTCTATTGGTTTACTACCTAATATTCCATCGTGAGTTAATTCCACATTGACCGCCATTGCAGCTTGAACACCACTTGCAGCCGCTATGATCAATTGGGACGGATATATTTTAGATGCTTCTCCTGCCACAAACAAATGAGGAATGTCAGTATGACCGACTTCATCCGATTTATAGCCGCCCATATCATCCATTACAAGTCCAATCTGTTGACCAAGGTCGGATGCTTGAATCAATTCTGGGGTTATAAATCCGCCGACTCTTTCAATATGCTGTCCAGATTCCAGTTCTACGCTAGTTAAGTGCCCAGCTTCGCCGTGTAATCGTTTGATTGTTTCTGTTTCAACCTGGATATTTAACGTTTGAATTTCCTTCTTTTGAGAGCGAGTTAATTCTTCTCCATTTGTAAAAATGATTAAATCTTGAGACCAATTCTTCAAGATTCCCGCCATATGTATCGTGTAATCTACTCGACCAAACACCGCTAAAGGCTGGTCATTATATTCCCATCCATCACAATACGGGCAATTAAAAATACTCGTTCCGTAAAAGTCTTGAAGCGTTGGTATATTAGGGAACTTCTCTTTTACGCCTGTTGCCAATATGACTTTCCGGCACTCCCATTCATATCCTCTATCAGTTGTTACCTTAAATCCGTCTTTCACTGTTTCCAATATCACTACTTGCTCAGAAACAATTTCAACAGATGGATAATCCTTTAATTCTCGATGTGCAATTTCGCGAAATTCGGATGGTTTGATTCCTTCTCTTGTAATAAAACCGTGTGCTGCTTGCGTGACTTTATTTCGAGCATTGTTATGATCGACAACTAAAATATCTCGTCTCGCTCTTCCAAGTACTAAAGCAGCGTTCAATCCTGCTGGTCCCCCACCGATAATGATGCAATCCTTCATCCATTCTCCTCCTTTAGTTAACCTTTTCCTTATAAACGACAAACCATTCGTCACGTATACACTGTATTCCCACCCCTCGCCATCCTGAATCCAAAACGGCTTGTTGTTTTTCGATATTTTCCATGGGAATAAGTTGTTCTCTTTTGCCAAATTCAGAATCCAGCTTCAAATCTTTCACAAATATATAACGAAGCATTCCTCCATATTTAAACTTTAAAGCAGCAATTTCTAAGCCATGTGAGAATTTATCTTTAAGACTGGGAATATTAAATGGAGCAACAGTGGCCAAAACAAATCCATAATTCTTTTCTTTGACTTCTTTCATTAATAATTGCCCCATTAATTGTTGAAGTCCCATTCCTCGAAAATGTGGATGCACAATGGAGATCTCTTGATAAATACATTCACTTAATTGTTGATTCTTTAAACCGATGTCTAAACCTAAATGTTCATCATCTAGTGGTGGTTCCAGTAAGACACGAAACGCAACCAGCGCTTCATTTGAATAAACACCAACCACGAGACCTTTCCCCGATAAAATAACATCTACTTCACCGTCTGATAAGGGTTGAAGAGAATCGGGCATATCTATCGAAGCTATCGTATCAACTTGTAAAGAAAGTATTTCAGATTTATTGGCAAAGGATAAAGTCTTTAGTTGGTAGACTTCCCCATTGTCCATCTTTCCTTCAAAAAGGATAGTCATTTTGACTCCCTCCTATTCGTTTAGCTTATTTAATCATGAGGTTGGGTAAATGTCTTCTAACACGTATTTTAAAAAGGAGTTGATGTCGATGAGTACTCTTGTATTTAATTTCAAAGATGACGGGTTCATTCCCAATAACCCGACCTTGCCCGTTCTTATCATTCAAGGAGCTTTTCAAGGTAGAACCACAGAAATTGAGGATACTTTTAACAAACATAATTGGAAGAACAGCTGGGTTAATGGCGTGTTCCCGTATCACCATTATCACAGTAACGTTCATGAAGTTTTAGGCGTGAAAGCCGGAACTGCTCGGTTAATTATAGGTGGTGAAAATGGTCAGGAACTAACCGTTCAAACTGGAGACGTTCTTCTATTACCTGCTGGCACAGGACACAAAAAGTTAGAATGCAGTGATGATTTCAAAATCGTAGGTGCTTACCCTGAAGGAATGTCTTACAATGTCAAAACCGGCGAAGAAAGCGACCGACCTCAAGTTTTGCATGATATTGAGCAAGTCCCGCTCCCTATGACCGATCCGGTTTTTGGCAATAAAGGACCTATATTCGACTATTGGCACACAAACGAAAACCCGCAAATCAGTTCAAACTGATCGCGGGTTTTTCTTTATACTTTGAATTTATTAATCATCACTTGCAAATCTTCTGCCATTTGAGAAAGAGCAGATGAAGAAGAAGCGATTTCTTCCATACTTGCTAATTGCTCTTCTGAAGCCGCGGATACATTTTGAGTTCCTGCTGATACCGTCTCAGATACTTCTGCAATCACATCTACATTCGAAACGATTTGATCTGTACTCTTAGAAATTTGTTCAATCGCTACAGACACTTCTTGTATTTCATTTGCCACTTGTGAAACAGAGTGTTGAATTTGTTGGAATGACTCTCCGGCTTTATTCACCACAGTAATTCCAGTGTCAACTTCCTCTGTTGCTTGGTCCATTGACTGAACAGCTTCCTGTGTCTGACCTTGAATAGAGGATATTAAACTAGCAATTTGTTGAGCAGATTTAGCCGATTCTTCAGCTAGCTTACGCACTTCATCAGCTACTACAGCAAATCCTCTGCCTTGCTCTCCAGCACGTGCAGCTTCAATCGCTGCATTTAATGCCAATAAATTCGTTTGAGAAGCTATATTCGTAATAGATTCAATGATTTGGCCAATTTCGTTTGACTTCTCACCTAAACCTCTTACAACACCAGACAACCCATTCACTGTATTGTTAATCGATTTCATTTGTGAGATGGCTTGACCAATGGCTTCATTTCCAAGAACAGCTTTTTCAGATGCTTCATTTGCTGTAATTTCAACCTGTTTAGCATTTGAGGCAATTTGGGTTACACCTGTAGAAACTTCTTTCACAATGACAACCGTTTCTTCAACACTTTGAATCTGTTGTGTTGAACCATTCGCCATTTCTTCCATCGTATGTGCAATCATTTCAGTTGCTTTCGTTGTTTCTTCTGAGTTCGCTGTTAACTCTTCAGAAGAAGCTGCAACTAGTTCAGATGTATTTGTCACTTGTTGTAGAATCGTTCTTAATGTTGATGTCATGGTATTAAAGGATTCGTTCAACTGACCTACTTCGTCTTTAGAACGATAATCCCCTTGAACTGTTAAATCACCATCTCCAGCTTGCTTCATTAATACTTGTAATTTCTTTATTGGATTGACAATCATTCGAGAAATATACCATCCCAATATCCCAAACAACACAATGGCTAAAAGAATGACTAAGTTTGAAATCAAGGAAGCTTGTGTCACAAATGATTTATTACTCTCACTTAATTTCCCTGAAGAGGCAATGATATTCGCCCCAATTTGATCACCAATTTCATTCAATGCTCGACGAGTTTCCTTAATATCGGTTGTATAAACTTCATAAGCATCTTCCTTATCCAGACTCACACCTCTGCTTTGAAGAGAGTAAACTTTTACGATGTATGTATCAAATAATTCTTCAAACTGAGTGATTAGATCTTGATTAGCTTGCGTATTGGAAGCCGCTCGAAAAGATGCGATTAACTCTCTTGTATGCGCTTCTTTTTCTTGAGTACTAGTTAATAATTCTTTCGTTACACTCGAATCTTCGTTCAGTATGTATTCTAATGTGTAGGAATCTAATGACCGGTTGTTCGTTTTAATCTGATCTATATATTGCAATGGTAACAATCGATGATCATACATATCTTCCGAGTTTTGCGCCATTTGGTTCATATAAATATAGCCAGTTGCTCCGACCGCTATAATACTTACAACCGCTATCGCAAGTAGTAACATGATTTTTTTGCGGATATTTAAGTTTTTCAAGAGTTTTATTCCATCCTTTTGATTAAATTTTCTGTCAAATTATTACTGATTTATCTTACTATTTTATTATACAGAAAATCCATACAAATGTAATAGACATTATGTATCTAAAGTGCCAATTCAGATAATATTAATTGAATTTATGTAGGCCTTAATACTTAATGCATCACCGACATTACAGTAAAAAACCTTCTACACATATATGCAGAAGGTTTCGTAATTGGTTTATTGTGTCATGCCTTTAGGTTGGATATGAGAAGGTGCGAATGCATTTGAAATTTGTTGCATATCTTGCTGAGCTAATTGGGGCATTTGATAGTAATGGTGTTTGTTTTGATAAATAGACATCTCATACGCCATTTCGATACAGTTCGGAACTGAATCTGCGAGGACGCGACGAACCACCGGGTTTGTTGTTTCAAGAGCACACATTGCTTTTAATGAAGCACCAGACTTATGAACACCTAGTAAATAACCAGAAATCACTTCATCGTTAATTTCATTAGCCGTTTGCATCGGTTTCTTAGGCGGAGATGGTTTCATTCCGAAAACAAAATCGTTGTTCTCTTTCATCATATATCTTTGAGTACGCTTCGAAGGATCTTGTCCTGTTCGGAAACACTCCGTTGTGATGTTGTATTCTTCTTGCATGAAATGGAATTGTCTGTCCAAAATAGTAAGGAGTTCTTGATCCTGTACATGTGGACGTAAAATTGTGTACAAGTTTAAACCTGCAATAGCAGCTCCCAAAACTTCATGAACATCGAACATTTCATGGCCGCCGTGATTCATTTCTGGTGGTACTGGACCGGTATGCATATTTTCATGCATTTGACCTTGTGGGTTTTGCGTCATTTACTAATTCCTCCTATTTTCAATGTAATGTGCATCGAAAATAGTTTGTGTAAAAGCATCCATGTTATGCATTTCATTTTATAGAAGCTTGCTACCATTTATCTAGACTTGTGACTGCTGTCAATAAATCGTTGTTTTACGGGATTAGCACTCCTTTTTACTAGATTAACGTTCAAATTTACGGGATTAACACATAAAATTACGGGATTTGATGAATAATTTACGGGATTATCTTTAAAACAGCTAGCTCCACATAAAAAGCGTGCAGAAGGACTCTCCCTCTACACGCTTCAATTTTACTCTACATCTTCAGAAAGCTTTTTCTTGCGGAATTTACTTAAGAATTCATAAACCACAGGAACAATGATAAGCGTTAACAAGGTTGAACTTGTTAGACCACCAATAACCGTTACGCCTAACCCTTTTGAAATTAATCCACTACCTTCAGCTCCAATTGCCAACGGAATTAAAGCACCAATTGTAGCAATTGCCGTCATGAGAATCGGACGAAGTCTTGT
>JAHIWI010000379.1 GCA_018816185.1 Bacillota bacterium | reverse complement strand
TCGCTATTTTTCTAACTGAGACGCCCTTTATTTTAACTGAGATCGCCAAAATTATAACTGAGATTCCCAATCTTAATTCAAAAAAAGAAACACCACCAAATTTGGCGGTGTTAGATTGTTATTTTTAGTTTGGTACGGACTTTTTCCATTAGCTCATCTTCTGTCAGCGCTGCCACTGGGCGATTGTTCACAAAGGCGAATGTTTTTTTGCGGCCAGGACCGCAGTAAGACTGACATGCGATATCAATCGTTGCGTTCGGGTCGATTTCATTTAACTTTGGAATCAATGTTTTTAAATGGACGGCCTGACAATCATCGCAAACTCGAAATTCATTTGCCATTTGTCTACAACCCCTTCTACACATCTTTTTGTCTAAGAATTCTATTCGTCATTGTACCGTAAGTTTTGTTTATTATTCAAGCCTATCAAATGGTTGGCGTGAATAAATACTGTGAATCTTGTACAAGCTTGGAGTAGAACATCGAAACTATGAACTATTCAGGAGGGAAAAGTATGGTTAAAATGCGGCAAGATGCATGGCTGGATGAAAACGATGAGTTATTAGCAGAAACTGTCTTACGCCACGTGCGCGAAGGCAGTACACAGTTAAATGCGTTTGAAGAAGCTGGAGATGCTTTAAATCGAACAGCAGCTGCTTGCGGATTTCGCTGGAATGCGGTTGTAAGAAGAGAATACGAGAAAGACTTAAAAGAAGCGAAAAAAGACAGAAAGCAAAAAATGCGTGTACTTGGAAAAGAATATCGACGTCGCGGGCAATCTCTTTTTCTTGTAGGTCGTGAACCCGAATCACAAGAAGAACGTGTTCAAATTCCACTTTCTGCCCTATCCCTAGATGTCGTCATTGCTTATTTACTGCGCTTGCAACAAAATGGAACGGGTGAAGGCGAATCGTTTAGATGGCGAGCTCTACTTTCTCATTCACAAGAAAAAGTGAGCCAGCTTGAGCGTGAAGTTGAACGTTTAGAAAAAGAAAATGCAACCATTCGAGAAGACTATGAGCAATTTGTTCATATCATGAATCGTGCAAGACGCTTAGTAACGTTAAATGATGATGGTGAAAATGTTTCACCTGTTTTTCAAATGGAGAAGAACGGAAATCTAGTCGTAAAAGAACCGCCAGTCAATTGATTGGCGGTTTTTCTTTGTACTGATTACGGATAGGTATAGGGATATTTCTACTAAATTAATAGGATCATCCTATTTTACTTAACATTTTTTGATTTCGCTCAACCACCCGGGTTAAGTAATAAAGATACAAATCGGTTTCGCTCGGTTGGATGGATTGCATATGAACATTGTGCATGACATGGTTCATAAAACGTTGAATATGAATCACTGTATCTTGAACTGTAATCTCTTCACCTGTAATTTCACTGAGAGACGCCATCACTTCTGGAACAATTTGAGGATATATAAATTTTGTTGGCTCTCCTTGCAGTCCGGCAGTATAAAAATCTTTTATCAATTTAGCCCTTTTGGACCCGCTTCCTTCTATACATAAATAGATTTGAACGGCGATTCCAGATCGTAAACGTCTTTGTGAAATGCCAGCAAACTTCTTTCCATCAATGCTTAAATCATAGGAACCTGGACAATACGAACCGACAATTTCATAAGCTTCTATTCTTTCGGCATAATCAGGAAAAATATGTTGAATAAATTCGACCATAATATCGTAACCTGCTCCGATATCTAACGCTTTTTCCTTTTCAGATAAAACAATCGAAACATTTAACACACCTTTATCTAAAACAACCGCTAGTCCACCTGAATTTCGAACAATGGATTGGTATCCTTGTTGTTCTAATACTTCCCGACCTTCTGCAATATAAGGAAGACGATGGTCTTGAATTCCTAATACGACGGTTTGGTCGTGTACCCATGTCCGAATGGTTGGCAAAGATTCATTCTTCCCAACCAGTTCACACAACATGTCGTCAGCCGCAAACGATTCAAGTGCAGAGCTCGATTGGCCACTCATCGATTGATCCCAAAAACGCCATTCTTTATTAACAAATAAATCCTCAAACGCTGACATATTTACTCTCCTGACATCATGCATTGGGCTGCTGTCATAAGGACGAGTTTATATACGTCATCTGCAGAACAACCTCTTGATAAATCATTAACTGGCATATTTAAGCCTTGCAATATCGGACCAAGCGCTTCAAACCCGCCTAATCGTTCGGTTAATTTGTATCCGATATTTCCCGCTTCTAGGGATGGAAATACAAATACATTCGCGTCACCTTGGATTGGAGAACCCGGTGCTTTTTTTTCGGCAATTTCAGGCACATACGCTGCGTCAAATTGGAATTCACCGTCGATATGTAATCCAGGTGATTTCTCTTGTGCGAGTTTAGTTGCCTCTTCTATCTTTTTCGTTTCAGCAGAAACAGCTGAACCCTTTGTTGAAAACGATAGCATCGCTACTTTTGGCTCCATTCCAAATGCTTTGGCTGTCTTCGCACTTTCTACCGCAATTTCAGCCAAGTCTTCACTCGTAGGTGCGATAGTAATGGCACAATCCGCGAATACCAATCTCTCTTCTCCTCGGACCATGATGAATGCTCCACTCGTTTTAGAGACGCCTGGTTTTGTTTTAATAATTTGTAAAGCCGGTCGGACAGTTTCAGCTGTTGTATGAGCAGCCCCACTAACTAATCCGTCTGCATATCCCGTGTAAACTAACATGGTACCGAACGTATTTCCATCTTTTAGTTGAATTCTCGCCTGAGCATGAGTCGCTTTGCCGTTTCGACGCTCAACGAATTTCTCTATTAACTCTTCAAGTTGCTCATACTGGACTGGGTCAACAATTTCAATTCCATCTAAATTTATACCTTCTTGATTCGCAGCAACTTCCACAAGCTCTTTTGCGCCAATTAAGATTGGTGTGACGATGCCTTCTTCATGCAACATACTTGCAGCTTTTAATACACGCTCGTCTGTTCCTTCAGGTAAAACGATTTTCACTTTTTTATTGGAAATGGCTTGTTTAATTTCTTCCATAAAGTTTGTCATGTGGCATC
>JAHIWI010000090.1 GCA_018816185.1 Bacillota bacterium | reverse complement strand
ATGACGATCGAAGAAAACTTGGCAATGGCTTATTCACGCAACAAGAAAAGACGTCTGCGAATAGGTGTGGACAAGAAACGACGGGAATTATTCCGCACATCTCTTGAAACACTTCATTTAAACTTAGAAAATCGGTTAAATGCAAAAGTAGGCATGCTCTCAGGCGGAGAAAGACAAGCACTTTCATTGTTAATGGCAACGTTCACTCAACCTTCTATTCTATTACTAGATGAACATACAGCAGCACTCGACCCAGCTCGAGCAGAATTAATTACGAATTTAACAAAACAATTGGTGGAAAAAGATCAACTAACTACGTTGATGATTACTCACAATATGCAACAAGCCCTCGATTTAGGGAACAGGCTCATTATGATGGACAAAGGGCAAATTATATTAGAGTTTGATGCACAAGAGAAAAAGAAATTAACCATTCCTAAGTTAATGGATGAATTCCAGCGAATTCGTGGAGAAAAACTTACGAGTGATAAAGCATTACTTTCTATTTAAATTCATTACTAGAATGCTAAGAGTATAGTTTCTTACTTACGGGAGGACGACTCTTCATAGATTGTAGCCTGAAAACTCCAACCTACATGAAGGTCGTTCTTTTTAATTGCCAACTAAAGAAACGCAAAACGATAGTTATCGAAAGGTTAACAACTGATAACTAGAGGAGTGGAATTCGTGATCAAAGCAAAGATGAAACTTTTAGGTTCCAATCATTTCGAATCAATTGAGGTTGACCCGGAAAATAATAAATTCATTATAGGGGATCAATCATTCCATATAAATGACGTTCAACTAGATACACCAATAAACGGAACTGTCTACGGCACATTACTGAACTATAAAGGTGCGCTTGAGCAGTTAGGTAGTCAAGTGCATGAAAAACCATATGTCTCGCCGCCAAAAGCACCCATTCTTTACATTAAACCGGCTAATACCTTAAATCGACAAGGTGAGGGAATTCCGATACCACCAGATGTGACGAATCTTGAGATTGGTGCCTCTCTTGGTATTGTTATAGGAAAGAAAGCCGTTGCATTGAATGAAGAAACAGCACTGAACTATATTGCTGGATATACCATTGGAAACGATATTAGTATTCCACATGAAAGCTTGTTCCGACCGGCTGTTTCATTCAAAGCTCGCGATGGGTTTTGCCCAATCGGTCCATGGATTGTGGAAAAAAACCAGCTACATGACCCTGATAATTTGACCATTCGTGTCTACATAAATGATGAGTTAAAACAAGAGAACTCAACAAAAAATTTAATTCGCAAAGTATCTCAGTTACTTGTTGATGTCACGGAATTCATGTCATTAAATCCTGGAGATGTATTACTTACAGGAGTTCCCGAAAATGCACCGCTAGCTAAAATTGGCGATAAGGTAAGAATCGAAATAGAAGGTGTTGGCAGTTTAGAAAATGTCATTGTGGAAGAACAATCATTCATTTGGAGGGGTGCACAATGAAAAAAGCACGAATTTCATATAATGGCTCCATCCACGACGCAAATGAATGGGAAGGTCAACTTCAATTAGATGATGGACGGATTGTTGATCAAAGTGAAGTTGTATGGCTGACACCCGTTGAACCACGGACTGTATTTGCATTAGGTCTAAATTACGCAGATCATGCAGCAGAATTGGCATTTGATGCACCGACTGAACCATTGGTGTTTTTAAAAGGGCCAAACACATTTATTGGCCATGATGCACAGACACGGAGACCATCAGACGTTGAGTATATGCATTATGAGTGTGAACTTGCAGTGATTATTGGGAAAACAGCCAGGCATGTAAAAAAAGAAGATGCGTATCAGTATGTTAAAGGATATAGCGTTGCGAATGATTATGCGATTAGAGATTATTTAGAAAACTATTACCGTCCAAATTTGCGCGTTAAAAATCGAGATGGATGTACACCATTTGGTCCTTGGTTAGTAGATGCAAGTGAAATTGACGATCCAATGAACTTGAAATTAACGACACATGTCAACGATCAGCTTGTTCAAGAAGGAACGACTGCAGATATGATTTTTGATATTCCAACTCTTATTGCGTATTTAAGCGGTTTTATGACGCTAAGTGAAAATGATGTCATTTTAACTGGTACACCGAAAGGTTCAGTTGATACCGCAGTTGGAGATGTCATAGTAACTGAAATAGCTGGCATTGGCAGACTAGTAAATACCATTAT
>JAHIWI010000378.1 GCA_018816185.1 Bacillota bacterium | reverse complement strand
TAAAGTTAGCCTTTACACTTGTTTTGCATCTTACAGAGAATCGACATATGAATCATTCGATGAATATCGGAGGAATAGAAAAATGGAGAAACAGCAAGCTATAGTCTTAAGTAATTATTTAGAGCGCTGGAGTGAATCTGGCTCTGCCACTTATGAACTTACTCAATTAGACACAATAAACGATACGCTCATTCATTTTCATCAATGGGCAAATAGAAAACCAGTCGTAGCTGCCTTTGATGTCAACAAACTTGGTCACGATCGTTATTATTTCCTATTCATTGATTGGCACCGAAATGATAACTATTACTTAGTAATTTATGCGTACAATAAATCAACGACTCTAGCCGAACTTAACAAAGTCATCGAAGAAGACGGCGAAACACTACTTTCGTGGAAATATAACCCATTAAAAAGAGATGGGAAAAATGACGTTCGTAAATCGTATTTTAAGCAAACGCATGGTTCGGTTACTATGAACATTCCGTTTCCAACATCTGTTTTAGAAGTTGAACCCTTTGTAAACCAACTCTTTAAGCTTTGTCAAAATCGTGTTCGAGCGGATCGTATAGTGGAAATTTTGAGTCCTTCATCATAAAGCGGCTTTTGAAATCATAGACTATACATATCAGTAACGTCCGAAATTTCGGGCGTTATTTTCTTTTTATTGGCGAATTCAATAAACGAAAAAAACAACGTCATTTATGAAATCTGATAACATGGGATTATATGAAACTTTGCGAGGGGAGAGATTTTATGTTCTTAGATCGGATTAAGAATGAGTTAATTCAAAATCAGCCCCTTTTTATAGGTGAAGACACGGCCATGCGTTCAGCTGTGCTCATTCCTTTAGTCAAAGTAAAGGGAGAATGGCATGTCCTTTTTGAAGTTCGTTCACTCACGATGAGACATCAACCTGGGGATATTAGTTTTCCAGGAGGTCGAATCGATCCAACCGATGCATCACCAATTGACGCGGCCATTCGAGAAACTCATGAGGAGTTAGGAATCGATCCAAGTGAAATAACCGTCATCGGTCAGATGAGTGCTTTTATTCCAACATCATCCTTTGTTGTCTATCCATTTGTTGCAACAATCGATAACCATCTAACGCATTCTCTTAATAAAGATGAAGTCGAAGAAATCTTTACAATTCCAGTTAATTGGCTGTTAAACTATGAGCCTTATTTACATAATGTGCCTGTTCAGCCTATGCCACTAACTGATTTTCCTTATGAGAAA
The DNA here is from genome assembly GCA_018816185.1 of Bacillota bacterium. Lineage (GTDB taxonomy): Bacteria > Bacillota > Bacilli > Bacillales_A > Planococcaceae > Paenisporosarcina. Next base: position 3,431 of record JAHIWI010000378.1, on the reverse strand, counting down.
ATTGCGAACGGTGATCAATATCAATGGAGATCGCGAGTCATTGAGGAATGGTTTTATGACTATGAGCAATATACGGTTTGGGGATTGACCGCACGAATACTGAAGCATTTCATTGATACGATTAAATAGACGATACAACAGAGGAGCACACTCATGCGCATAGAACATATCTTTCGATTAGATTCTGCTTTTTTAGAAACCTTTTCAACGCGGACAGAGACGAAATGGGGTTCGTTGTTTTTAAATGAAAATCAGCCTTCCTATTACGATGCCAACCATGCACATATCAGTGAACCTTGTGAAAACCCGCAAGAAGTGATGGAGGAAGTAATTGCGTTTTATCAGTCTAAAAATATTATTCCAAGATTTTATTTGTACAATTTAGATGCGATTGGAAATCTTATTTCCACATTAAAAAATAATCACTTCGGCTATGAAGAATTAACGATGCCAGTTCAACTTTGGGACAATAAAATTTTGAATAAAAAACTGAATGAAAACGTCCTGTTTGAAATCGTAACTGAAAGCAATTATTCTGAAGCGCTAGCTATTGAATGCAGCATTAGAGAGTTTGGTGGAAAAGAAGTCCGAGAGAAAGCGTTTGAAGAAGAATTTAATCACCCAAACTTCATGCACTACTTACTGCGATATGATGGAGTAGCTTGTGCGACTGCCTGTCTATTTATCAGTGAGAATCAAGCCCGGTTGGAAACTGTAGCTACCTTAGAAGCATATAGAGGAAGAGGTTTAATCGGAGACCTGATTCATTATATACAAAAAGAAGCGGCAAAAAAGGATTTAGAAAACCTTTGGGTCTTTCCGATTAATGAGGAAATCGAAAAAGTCTATTTGAAGTACGGATTTCATACAGTAGAAAAACTAATTACGGGACACGCATTTTTAGGTGGCAAAAGTATAGTAGAAATTAGAGGATAAAGTGAATATCATTTGGAGGAATCGGTATGTATGATCCAACCATCTTTGACAATTTAAAAGTAGCTTTTGAAAACCAAGTGTACGATCTCGATAATTTGGAAAATGAAATCACCATTACAAACCGAATCGATCGAATGGATTTTGCGGTAATGGGCAGGGAATTCACCATTGAATTCACACTCGTCGATTTGCCTGACGTCACTGCAGAAATTGTATTAGAAGCTTCATTAGAAAATACCGCAGCTGAGATTATGGAACTTCCAGGAAAAAATCCAGGTTGTTCTTTGTTATTGCGTTTTTATAAGCGTGTTCACAATGTGACGAAGCAGTGTAAAGAAATCGATCAAGCTTTAAAAGAAATTTGGGAAGCTGATCAAAAACTAACTCAAACATTAAGCTTCATGTATGAACACGATACTTCTAGCTACTTAAATACAATCGAAGTATCATTTAATCACCTGATAGATGAAGAGCACATGGATGAGATTGAAGAATTTCTAGAACATGTATTAGAATCTTTAGAAGTGTTAAATGAAATTTAAAAAAGGGCTGTCTCAAAAGTCGTTTTGTGACTGAGAGATGGACCCTTTTTTGTGCAGTAAAATTCGTTGAAACCAATTTCATGTTTTGCAGCTATCGAAGCGGTGCAAGTTCAGGTGTTAAATGCTTTAAAAAGAAACAATAATACACGTATTCATATAAGACGATACAATTCACTTAATCAATCAATTTCTCTTTTTTTATACAAGTTAATTTCAAATAAGAAGAATGTGATTAAAGGAAGAACAAACATAATAAAATAAGTAATCAATGGAGGGAGTGAAAAATGCTCGTTTCTTACTAGACTAAAGACTGATCCCATAGAAAAAGTAATTAGGAGCCAACCTACACAACAACTGTAAATGAAATTTAAAAATTTATTGTCTTTATTTTTGTTCTCAGTTAAAAAACCAATGCTTATAATCAATATTAAAAATGCAAAAACAATATATAAATAGAACACTACATCACTTCCTCACTAATATTTTTAAATTTATTCCCCTCTAATAACCTCTCTATATTTTATGTTTTTCAAATCATAATTATAGTTTTATTGAACTAAGCGTCATTAACCACCCTGCAGCACCAGACAAGCGCTGCACATAGTCGGATTAACGGGAAAAAAGTTAGTCATTGCTCATTTTTGTATAAGAGAGAATGTCCCTGTCATTGTAATTCAATCGAAAAAAGATACACTAAATCATTATTTGGTATCTTCATGAAATCTTCTTCAGTTTGAATTTCACGAAGATATGCAAACTCATCATCATTTGAATATAAAAGTGTGGAAATGATTTTTTTCTCTCCCATTTTTATCGGACCAGTTCTAACGGTAGTTTGATTCGAGCCATATTCACCTTCAACTATATGTTCGATATTTTGAAAAGAATCAGTAGATACGTCAGATCCGTTCTCCTCGCTCAAAATAGTTATCCATTTTCTCTCATCATTATGAGCTGTTTGTCGTAAAATAAAAGCTCTTAAAAGATCTTGTGGTTGTTCTTTTGAAATCAAATGAGTTAATTGACTAATTTGACTGATGAACTTTCCATTCTCATAATAATCGATCGTCACAATCACTTTTCTAATCGAATCATTCTTCAATTCAATATCAAAGACTTGGGTATCTTCATTTGAAAGACTAAGCAGTTTTTGTTCATTTTCACTAAGCTTTACATATTTAATAAAGGCATCACCAGTTGAATTTTCGCCATCACAAGCAGCAAGGAGGGAAAGTAGAAGTACAACAACAGATAACACCTTTAAATGATATCCTCGACTACATCTCACGATTCGCTTCCTCTTTTAGTAAGCGATTCTCTTCTTCTAATCTCGCAACCCTGCTCTCTAGATTGCTAGTTGGTAGTGAAGTTTGACGATTCTTAGTTACTAAACGGTAGATAAAGAAAATAATCAGTCCCAAAATCACCATTAATATTAACGGTGACCATCCTAATAAAGTTGACATATTTCCCCTCCTTTTTAATTCATCATAACTTACATAAAGACTAATTCCAATATCAACCATCTCATTTTAAAAAGACTATTTCGTGGATAACTAATAGATTAGTGAAAAGTAGTCTAATAATTCTAAAAAAGATAAAAAAGTATAGGTAATAGTAAAAGAGTGCTATTGATAGCGCTTTCATGAAGAATTCCCGAAGCTATAATTGAGTTGTAACCAAATGAACGTATAGAAAAGGGGCATGGAAATGAGTAAAAATTGGAAAGCGTTTTCATTATTAATCGTCGTAATGTTGGTCGCATCTCTATTAGCTGCATGTAATAACGGTGGTGGTAGTAGTTCTGTGGATGTAGGAATTGTATTACCTACAAAAGATGAGCCTAGATGGGTTCAAGACGAGCAAAGATTTAAAGATGCCATCGCTGATTCAGATTACACAAGTGAAATTTTATTCAGCCAAGGTTCTTCTGCTAAAGAAAAAGAAAACGTT
>JAHIWI010000089.1 GCA_018816185.1 Bacillota bacterium | reverse complement strand
GGGAAAATTTCTCCGGAATCACCTATTGCAAAGCAGATGCTAGGCAAACAAGTCGGCGATGAAATAAAAGTAAGAACTCCTAATGGTGAAATGTTATTTTTAATCGTATCGATATCTTAATTTCATTAAATTGAAACTTAATTTTAATCGTACCGTCTAATTTGTTATTATAATCTGTGGTAGCATTTTTAACATTGCAAACAAAATAAGATTTGCATATATCTCGAAATAATAGCGGAATTTTTTAGAAGGAGGAATCGTAAATGGCTGAAACACAACGTCGTTATTCATCAAGAACGAATCGACCTAATAAACCGAGGAACATGAATAAAATTTTAAATGGATTAATCGCATTGGTTGTCGTTTTAATTGTGATTACAGCTGGAATTATCTTTTTAGGAAATGATACTTCAGAAAAAGCGGATTCTCCTAAAAACGAAGATACTGTAAGTAATACGGAATCGGATACAGATTCAAATGAGGATTCTTCTTTAGAATCTGGAGATACAAATTCCGATGAAGAGACTGAAGAGGATGCAACAGAAGGTTTAACAACTGAAGAAGTTGAACCAACTGAAGAAGAGGAAGCTGAAGAAGAAACAACAGAAGACAAAGAATCGACTGAAAGTACAACAACTGAAGGTGGCTCAGTAACCTCTACACCGTCAGATGACCCAATCGTATCTGAAAGTATTGTAAATACTGCTTGGGCGCCTGTAAAGACCTCTCAGACGGGTTCACACACGTCCGTTTATGAAAAAGGCCATGTTGATTGGGACGAAAAAGTACAAGCTTTAACATACGCAACAGGTTTAGCGAGCGATAATATGATTATTTGGCAGTTAAGTAATGGTGGAGGACCTCAGAAATCTATTGGTGTTGTATCCTCCAACGATAAACAAGAAAAATATCGTGTATATCTCCAATGGATTGACGGGCAAGGATGGAAACCAGAAAAAATGGAGACATTAAAAACATTAGAAGGCGCCTATTGACTTTCGGCGCCTCTTTTATTATTTTTAGGGAAGTGTTTTTACAAGGTAGTCGATGTAATCGAGCTTTCGGGTTTTTATAAAATTAAATTATTTATTACTTCGATGTGAATAATCATAGAAACCTTAAGCAAAATTATTTTTGAAGATTTTTATTGAAAAGTTACATAACTAAAGAGAATTGAGGCGAGTCAATTATGAAAATTGCCGTTATTGGTGCAATGGAACAGGAAGTTGAAGCATTACGTTTAGCAATTGAAGATGCACAGACAGATATCATCGCTAAAAGTGAATATACAGTTGGAAAATATGCTGGTCATGATGTTATTTTACTGAAAAGTGGAATTGGAAAAGTAAATGCAGCTATGTCTACATCTATTTTGCTTGAGAAGTTCAACCCTGATATTGTCATTAACACGGGTTCAGCTGGTGGGTTCGATGCCTCTCTAGAAGTTGGAGCGATTGTTATTTCTGACGAAGTTCGTCACCATGATGTAGATGTTACAGCTTTTGGTTACGAGATGGGACAAGTACCAGATCTTCCTGCTGCTTTTAAATCAGATGAGAAACTTCGTACGTTAGCTGAAGAAACGGTTAATGAATTAGGAGAACATCAATATGCAACAGGCTTAATAGCAACAGGCGACTCGTTCATGAGTGATTCAGAGCGAGTAGAATTAGTTCGTGGGTATTTTCCGCAAATGAAAGCAGCTGAAATGGAAGCTGCCGCAGTAGCTCAAGTGTGTTATCAGTTTGATGTTCCTTTTGTTATTATTCGTTCACTTTCTGATATTGCTGGAAAAGAGTCGAGTATGAGTTTTGAGGAGTTTTTACCAACGGCAGCGAAACATTCAACAGAAATCGTTTTACGATTGATTGCGAAATTGTAAACAATTTTCTTGTTATATAGTGAGGTTAATTAGAGGCTCTTTCGATATCGAGTGAATCGAAAGAGTTTTTTTCATGGGTGAAAAGTTGATATAATTTGACCAGTGCTCGTTTTTCAATACGAGATACATAACTTCTTGAAATATTTAATTGTTTAGCAATTTGCTTTTGCGTCATCGGTTCAAATGATCGTAATCCATACCTTCTTTCCAATATTTCAAGTTCCCTTTTTTCTAACTTTTCTAGATGTCGATACAAGCGAGCCATCTGTTCCTTTTGTTCAATGGTTTGTTGAGCAGTGTCATCATTGGTTTGAAGTAAATCTGTAATCTGTAATGAATGTCCATCTTTATCAGTGCCGATAGGTTCATATAAAGAGACATCTTTCTGAACTTTTTTCTGTGACCTTAAGTGCATCAGAATCTCATTTTCAATACATCTCGCTGCATATGTTGCAAGGCGTGTTTTTTTATCCGGTGTATAACTTGCTACAGCTTTCATTAGACCAATGGTTCCAATGGAAATATAGTCATCTAGTTGTTCGTGTTTTGGGTGGAATTTTTTCACAATGTGAGCAACAAGACGCATGTTTCTTTCAATTAGTTCATGCTTCGCATCTTCGTCACCTTTTAGACATAATTGAACATAATGGGCTTCTTCTTCCTGACTAAGAGGTTTCCGAAATGCCTGCCCTTTTAAATAACCTATTACAGCGGGAATTTCAATCCACATTTGAAGGATCGCCGTAAATATACCGCTCATGATGAATCGCACCTCCATGTCGTCTTTTGTCACTATATGTTTCCAAAAAGAAATCCATGAAAAAAACGACCACATAAGTGGCCGTTAAACTTTTCTTAATGTAAATGTGCTAATCATGAGGATGGCTAATATGACGGTTAAGAACATATAAAAGACCGGTGGGAAAATTGACAATCCAAAATATGAAAGTGTTAAGATGGTTCCTGCTGCAGTGATTGGTAACCCTGTGAAATAACCATTAGATTCCATGATATTAAATCTTGCCAGTCTAAACGCTCCACTCGCAATATAAATAATAGCAATAATCATTCCAACTGTTCCAAATTCAAATAAATCGACCATGTAAATGAGTATGGCTGGTGCAACTCCAAATGAGATGATATCACTCATTGAGTCAAGTTGTTTCCCTAATTCGGATTCTTGTCCTAATTTCCGGGCAACCATGCCATCAAAACGATCGAGTAACGCTGCAATAAATATAAACAGGACGCTATAGCTATATGATTCGTTTAATGTTGCCATAATGGCAGCACCACCAAACGATAAATTACCAATTGTGATCATATTAGCGGCATGCGCTTTCATTTTTTTGATTGAGTGATCCAATCGTTGAAATAAAAACAATGGAACAACACTCCTTTGCTTATAAGCTATTTAACTATTATACTTCGTTCATATCAAAAAAGGTAGAGCGTATTTTAAACGGGAGGTTCAACATGAGACAAAAGGTATACCAATTACTAATCGAGCTAACTAATGGAAAAACCACATCAAAAGTGTTGCAAAAAGTTACAACATCCAAATGGAGTCGACGATTAGTACCATCGTATATTCATACATACGGAATTAATACGGCAGAAGTTTCAAAACCAATTGATTCATTTGAATCTCTACATGAATTCTTCATTCGCCAATTAGATAGCCAATATCGTCCAGTTGATAGTGGAAGTGAGGCGATCGTTAGTCCAGTTGATGCAAAAGTAGAAACAATGGGTGTGATTTCTGAAGAAGGCACATTTACCGTGAAAGGAAAATTGTATACGGTAGCTGATTTACTAGGATATAAAGAGTATGCAGCCATGTACGAAGGTGGAAACTATGTTGTTTTCTACTTAAGTCCAGCAGATTATCATCGAATACATAGTCCTGTCGATGGACATCTTAAAAAGCAGTATATATTAGGTG
>JAHIWI010000377.1 GCA_018816185.1 Bacillota bacterium | reverse complement strand
GATTGTTTCATTGTTACGTAAACGACGATGTCTGTTAAATTGTAGATCTTTCATTTACTTTCAACATCCTTCCATTTTGCAATTTCATCAATTAGTGCTAAATAGGTGTACGATTTAGCTTGTATATGGACAGGCAAGCCGTGGTCAATTAAGCTTTTAGACGTAATATGACCAATCGCTGCAAATCTTACAGTTGTTAGAAGCACTTGTGAATAAACATGGTTCGAAAAATTATGAACAGCTGACGGACTAGCAAATGTTATACATACTCGTGGATTAGATTTTAAGTATTCAGCTAACTCCCCTGCAATTTTAACATTAGGTGTCGTTTCATACACAGTCCACTCATCTACATGTTCTAATCCATTTCTAATGGTATCTTTCGCAAGTGATCCCTTTAAAAATAAACACCGATCTGTGTCTTTTAAATGAGTTGGAAATTCTTTAATAAAGGTGTCTGCACTATAAATAGTTGGAATAAATGAAACCTGCAGTCCGATTGTTTCCAATGCTAATGCAGTTTTCGTTCCAACAGCCGCCACTTTTAAGGACAACTCATTTACTGATATCCCGTGTCTTCTTAGCTTTTCACTAAACATTTCTACCGCATTTTGACTGGTAAAAATAAGCCAATCATAGAGAGACAATCTTGCAATAAAAGCTTCATCTTGGCTACTGAATTCAGTAATTTGTATCAATGGAAAACAAGCCACTTCCCCGCCTAAACGTTCAACTAATTTAAACGGCTCATCTGACTTTGGTTGACTTGTAAAGACAATCGTTCGCCCTTGCAAATCACCTTTATTACACATTCAAATCGGCTCTCACTTGTTGAATCAAATCATAAGCTCCTTGTTCACTCAATGACTTCGCTACTTCTTTACCAGCTGTTTCAGGCTCTACATTTGAAGAAGATTCTTTGTATACTTGTTCCGCATCAGGAGATGCAACCAAACCAGTAAATTCAATCGTATCGTTTTGTACCGTTGCAAATCCTGCAATCGGAACTTGACACCCTCCATCCATCGCATATAAAAATGCACGTTCTGCATGGACTGCTTTCCATGTATCTTGATGTGTTAGCTTGCTAAGTTCATCTAATAGTTCTGCATCATCGCCACGACATTCAATCGCAAGTGCACCCTGGCCAACTGCTGGCAAACAATCTTCAACAGACAAATATTCAGTAACGACATCGTCACTCCAACCTAAGCGTTTTAAACCTGCTGCCGCTAATATAATCGCATCATATTCATCCGTTTCAAGTTTTGCTAAACGTGTATCTACATTCCCACGTATCCATTTAATATCAATGTCCGGACGCATTAGTAAAAGTTGTGCAGAACGACGTAAACTACTTGTACCTACTACAGCACCAACTGGTAAATCCATAAACTTCACATGACCAGTAGATATAAACGCATCTCGTGCATCCTCACGTGGAGGAATACAACCAATCACAAGTCCTTCGGGTAACTCAGATGGCATATCTTTCATGCTATGAACAGCAAAATCAATCTCTTTGTCATATAAAGCTTGCTCAATTTCTTTTACGAACAACCCTTTTCCGCCAACTTTCGAAAGTTGAACATCAACGATTTGATCACCTTTTGTGACAATCTCTTTTACCTCAAATTCAAATGGAGCACCTGCTTGTTTCATTTGATCAATAAACCAATTCGTTTGTGTTAATGCCAATTTACTTCTTCTAGAACCTACAATAATTTTTCTCAATGTTGTAACATCCTCTCTTAATACCAAAAATGAAAATCAGATAAGCGACTACCTAAGAAGAAATTAACTAATACGAGGAGAAATGCGTACACATGCCCCCAAGCATAGCTTGTCCCATGAAGTAACCCCTTCTGACGTCTATAAAATAAAAAACCATATACAAATAATAAGAAGATAGATCCGAATATCTTTATATCCAATATGGTGAATTCATTAAGCGATACATAAGCCCATTGTAATCCGAGAATTAAGCTGACTAATAAAAACGGAATACCAATTCCGATTGAAACCGTCATACCTTTTTCAGCTTGTCCAAGAGATGGCAAATTCCCATACTGCTTAGTCCATTTCTTCTTCTTTAATAAGCGATATAAGATATGATACAAAGCTGAAAATACAAAGGACAGTGAAAAAGCTACATAGGACAGTATGGCAAACGTTATATGAATAAATAACAACTCAGACAATAAAGAGTCTCCTACTGAAGACTGTTCAATTTGAACTGGAGCAAATGTATGAATGGTTATAAAAATAAACCCAATCACATTTAAAAAGAATACAGGCACTTTTTCTGGAAAAGTTACATGTAAAATAATCGACAATGTGATTAATAACCAAGCATAAAAATATATACCTTCAAATAATGTTAGAATCGGAAATCTCTGCGTCTCCACTATGTACAAGACTAAAAATACTGTTTGCAAAATCCATACCGTACTAAGTATCCAAAATGCAATACGATATGCTTTTGAATCTTTATCTAAATAATCGATGAAGTAAAAGACAAGACTAATTGCGTAGAGGATGACCATTCCTTCATGCAACCTTGTCATGGTTATATCCACCACTGCTTTACCCCTCTCTTTTCATCATGAGAAAAAGCGTTTTCGCATGTATAGTTTAACATACATGAACGAAAACGCCTCCCTACTAGAATTTAATATGAGTACCCTGGATTTGTTACTTGCTTCGTTTCTTCAGGAAAGTCAATTGACTCTTTTGCAGCAGTCACTAGTTTTTCTTTCTCTTGCTTAACTTCTTCTTCAATTCCAAAAATCTGTTG
>JAHIWI010000088.1 GCA_018816185.1 Bacillota bacterium | reverse complement strand
TCACTTAAAGGTTTCATTTCTTGAGATTTTTTCATAATTAGTTGATGAATTTCGTCGCTTAAAGATTTCGGTGCGTTACTAAATGCTTGTATTAACAATTGATATTCCAATGGATATTTTATAGCAGCTTTTATTTTAGTTTGAATGAATCGCTTTAATTGAACGAAAAAATCATCTTCACTTGAAGTCCATTCATTTTCTACTTCGGTAGCTAATAAATGAATGGAATTCTCTATAAGTAACAAATACAATTTTTTCTTGGATTGATAATGGTGAAACAGTAAACCTTTTGAAACACCTGCAGCCTCTGCAATTTGTTGGGTAGAAGTCTGATGGAATCCATGATCCACGAAATGTTGCTTTGCGGCATGGAAAATTCTTAGTTGTTTATCATCTATCTCTCTATTCATTACACAATTAAATCCTTTTTGTGATATTTCATTATGGCGACCGCTACTGATAATATAATGACGGTCAACATAATAAGAATGTAAACCGGGTTTATAGTTGCATGCTCGATAATATAAGCAGAAGTTACATATTCAAAAGGTGTAATCCACTTTAATCCTGAAAGTTTATCTGAAATACTTGCTACTATACTTAAGAAATAACTTCCTAAAACAATACCTAAAGCAATTGACGTAACCAATCGTTGTTTCCGGAAAAAAGCAGATACGCCAAATGCAATAGCCGCAAAGGTTACATGTAACATGAAAGGAGCGAGAGAAATCATTATAAACGTTTGTGTATCCACTTGATCATCCCCTGCTACACGAAACCCGACATAGTTAATGATTGTAATCATTACATTAAATACAAGTAGAACAGCAAGAACTCCAGTGGCTTTTTGCAAAACGACTTGAATACGAGAAATAGGTTTGGCTAATAAAAACTCGATTGTCCGATCACTTTCTTCCTTGACTAAAATTCCTCCTGCTAACAACGCGGCATATATACTGCCAAATAAGGTGACAAATAAATAGCCTTCAATGGCATAAAATCCAAGGGCAGTATCAAATCCAAGTTGATCAATATTAAATGCTTTCAGCATAGCCTCAGGGTAAAGTTTTAATAAATCTTGTAACTGATCTTTATTTTCCGCGAATTGTGGGTAAATGCTCATAATTAGAAAAGACATTCCACCAATTGCTAATACCCATATCCACAGTGCTTTTTGCGCTCTTCTCCATTCTCGTTTAAAGACCATTTTGTTCACCTTCCTTGCTCTCATAATAATGCATGAAAACCTCTTCTAATGTTGGTTCAGCTATTGTCACATCGTCAAATGGAACTGTCCGAAGTTGCTCCAACAAGGCTTTTGTATTCCCATTGAAAATAAATTCATACGTCGTATCGGTGATGTGTTCTTGCAAAACGCCTTCAATTCGAATCGTGTTTTCTTCTTTATTCCTAAAGTGGAGAAGCACTTTTTTGAAATGATTAGCGTGCATATCATCCATATTTTCAATCTTAATGATTCGACCTTCTTTAATAATCGCCACACGATTACATAGTTTTTGAACCTCACTTAAGTAATGTGAAGAAAAGAAAATGGTGGTTCCTTCCGCTTGCAACTCTTTTAATACCTCGAAAAAGATCGATTGCATTAGTGGGTCTAATCCTGCTGTAGGTTCATCTAATATTAAAAGCTTTGGATGGTGCATCAACGCTTGAATGATTCCAACTTTTTTCTTATTTCCAAAAGACAAATCTTCTATTTTTCGACTTGTATCCAACTGAAATCTTTCTGCTAATTTCATAGCATTTTTCGATGCATCATCTTTATAAAAGCCTGCTGAAAATCTAAATAATTCCTCCACTTTCATATCGTCATAATAATGAACTTCCGAAGGTAAGTACCCAATGCTTTGTCTAATTTTTTTAGCATCTTTCACAATATCCATCCCAAGAATTTTTGCGGAACCACTACTCGGGTATAAAAAGTTTAATAACGTTCGTATTGCCGTGCTTTTCCCAGCTCCATTCGGTCCTATAAAACCAAATATCTCACCTTCATGCACTTCAAAACTGACATCTTCAATCCCTCTTGATTTCCCATAACTCTTTGATAATTGAGTAATTTCAATAACATTCACCGTAAAATCCCCCTTATAACAAATTACTATTACCATTCATTTTCTATACTATATGCCTCACTGACCAATCGGTCAATAGGGAATAAAAAAAGACTGATTTAATGCGCGAAACACATTAAATCAGTCTTCCATTTTATTGGTCTCTCTTAAGTAAAACCATCGTTTCATCGAATTCTTTTTCAATTTCTTCATTGCGTCGGTAAGTAACTAAACTTACTACTACTGCAACGATTAAACATAAAATAAACCCTGGAACGATTTCATACATTAAGCCTTTGAGTTCTTCATTATTCCCCCAAATAACAACAGTAATGGCTCCAACAATCATCCCTGATAAAGCGCCCCAAGAAGTTAGCTTTCTCCAGAACAATGAAAGTAAGATAATCGGACCAAATGCTCCACCGAAACCAGCCCATGCATACGCAACTAATTCTAAAATTGTTGCGTTTTTCTCCCATGCAATGAACATGGCTATTAAGGAAATCGCCAATACCGCAATTCGCCCAAGCGTTACATACTGTTTATCTGTAGAACCTTTTTTAATAACAACTTTATAAATATCTTCAATCAATGCAGATGATGTAACGATTAATTGTGAAGATATCGTACTCATTATAGCTGCCAATACAGCCGCTAACATAATCCCTGCAATGAACGGATGGAAAAGGAATTGTCCTAAAGTGATGAATACCGTTTCAGGATCTCCTAATTCTTTACCAGGATTTTGTTGGAAATAAGCAATACCAATTAAGGCAGTCGCTAGTGCTCCAAATAGACTTAAAACCATCCAGCCGATACCAATACGGCGAGCATGTTTCGTTTCTTTAACAGAAGATATAGCCATAAAACGAACAATAATATGAGGTTGACCGAAATAGCCAAGTCCCCATGCAACAGCTGATAATACGCCTAATACGGATGCACCTTCAAGCATACTTAAACGTGATGGATCCACTTCACGAATACTTTCAGTGGCACCATCTAGTCCACCAACGATGAACAGACCAACAACTGGCACTAAAATTAACGCCAAGAACATGATGACTCCTTGAACAAAGTCGGTATAACTTACTGCTAAAAATCCTCCAAATAATGTGTAAGCGATAACAACAGCCGATACGATTAATAATCCCGTATGGTAATCAAGTCCGAATGAACTTTCAAAGAATAGTCCACCCGCAACCATTCCTGACGATACGTAAAATGTGAAGAATAGTAAGATAATAATCCCAGATACAATACGCAATGCTCTAGATGAATCTTTTAATCGATTCTCTAAGAAACTTGGAATCGTAATAGAATCATTCGTGACTTGTGAATAAACACGTAAACGTGGAGCTACTAATAGCCAGTTAAGATAAGCCCCAATCGTTAATCCAACCGCAATCCATGCTTCGACTAATCCCGTAGCATAAATAGCACCTGGTAGACCCATTAATAACCAACCTGACATGTCAGATGCACCAGCACTAAGCGCTGTTACAGAAGGTCCTAATGAACGTCCTCCTAACATGTAATCCGTTAAATTGGATGTTCGTCTGAAAGAATAATAACCAATGAAAAGCATGGCTGCCATGTAAATGATAATAGCAATTAATTGATACCCATAATCACTCATACTTGTTCCTCCTTTGTATTTTGTTATGGTTCCTCAAATTCATCATAACATGCATACGGAAGAAGGACGAGGGTAATCTATGAAAAACATCTTTCCAAAACACAGTATTACCAACGTTTTACAGATGATTTTATTTCCCGGGAAATATGTCGAATTATGGGTTCGAAACTTTTTCTTTTGACATTTCACGTAAAAGATATTTTTGAATTTTGCCTGAAGCTGTCATCGGATAGGTATCCGTAATTTCAATATATTTCGGAATCTTATGATGTGAAATCTTACCTTTACAATAATCACGAACTTCATCTACATTTAATTCCGTATTATCTTTAGGAATGATCCATGCCATTAGTTCTTCTCCATACTTTGGATCAGGTACGCCAACCACTTGAACATCTTGGATTTGTGGATGTTGATATAAAAACTCCTCAATTTCACGAGGATATACATTTTCTCCTCCACGAATCACCATATCTTTAATACGTCCGGTAATTTCGATATATCCATCGGAATCCATAATCGCTATGTCTCCTGTATGTAACCATCCTTCACTGTCGATAGCAGCTTGAGTTGCTTCGTCATTTTTATAATAACCCTTCATAATTAAATACCCTCGTGTACAAAGTTCCCCAGGAATACCTTGACCAACTTCTTCACCTGTTGCAGGATCGATTACTTTTACCTCAACATGAGGATGCGGTTTTCCAACTGTTGAAACACGCTTTTCAATTTCATCATCCGCTTTCGTTTGTGTGATGACTGGGGAAGCTTCCGTGAGTCCATAACAAATCGTTATTTCCTTGGCACCCATATCCTCAATTACTTTTTTCATCACTTCAATAGGACAAGGAGATCCAGCCATAATACCTGTGCGTAAACTTGATGTATCAAATTGACTATAATCCGGATGATTTAATTCGGCAATGAACATCGTTGGTACTCCGTGAAGCGCCGTACACTTTTCATCTTGAACAGCTTGAAGAACGCGTTTTGGCTCGAATTGTTCTACTAACACCATTGTCGAACCATGGGTAACTGCAGCAAGTGTTCCCAGTACACAACCAAAACAATGGAAAAAAGGCACTGGAATACATACTCGATCTTCTTTCGTTAGTTTCATGAAGTCTCCAATAATTTGTGCATTATTAACAATATTCATATGGGTCAACATGACCCCTTTTGGAAAACCAGTTGTCCCTGATGTGTACTGCATATTGATGACATCATCATGATGCAACTCATGTAAGCGATGCTCTAATTCTCGATCAGACACCTTTTTTGCAAACGATTCAAATTCACTCCAAGTGAAAATCCCCGGAAACTGATTTTCGCTCATTACGATAACTCTCTTAAAGCGTGGGAGTCTTTCCAATTGAACATTTCCTTTTTCTGCAGTTTTTAATTGAGGGCAAACTGCATGAATAATATCTATATAAGATGTTCCTTTAAATTCTTCACCTAAAATGAGCGTCGTAGCGTCTGATTGTTCCAATAAATATTCTAATTCTTTCTTTTGATAATTTGTATTCACCGTTACTAACACGGCACCCATTTTCCCAGTAGCAAATTGACTTAACAACCACTCTCGCTTGTTATCTGACCAAATGGCGACATGTTCCCCTTTTTCAATTCCGATTCCTATAAACGCTTTAGCTAAACGATCTGTTTCTTCATCGAATTCTTTATACGATTTTCGGATCTGATGCTCCGGATAAACATATGCATCTGTATTTGGAAAGCGTTTAGCCATATCTTTCAAAACCGCTCCAACACTTTTCTGAATTAACATCATGATGCCCCCCTGTAAAAAAATTCAATTCCAACTCTATTATAACAAAATTCAGATTAATATGAATTCTTGCAACCGAAGAGAACACACAATAAAAAGGTCGGAATTTGATATTCATGCTATTATGTAAGGAACAATTATACGAACAGAATTCCTCGGGGCAAGGTGAAATTCCTTACCGGCGGTGAGCAGAGCATAGTCTGTAAGTCCGTGACCCGATACTTGTAAAAGTAGCGGTGGAGTTGGTGAAAATCCAACACCGACAGTATAGTCTGGATGGGAGAGGAATTCTGAAACGTTTATTTGTTATGAATAAAAAGGAGGTTTAGTTTTAGAATCACGGAAATTAATAAAATAAATTGACTACGAATATTTACTTAATTCGACGTCTTTTTATCTTTGCTCTATTCATGCGGATTAGTGTCACTTAAATCACGCTTTTTCGTGCACCCTAAAAAAGGTGCACGAGTTTATTAGATATGCACAAACTTCTGAAATCTCTTTCCTTACCACCCAATCGCCCCTTGGTGGAAAATCCAAATACCTTTTAATCATCACTTTATAATTAAATATGCGATCTAGAAGGAGGTTACTTCATTTGTTCACCGGAATTATTGAAGAGATTGGTGTCATAACTTCCATACAACGTAAGCCTCGTGCGCTTGAAATAACCATTCGTGCAAAAAACGTCTTAGATGATGTAAAAAGAGGAGACAGCATCTCTGTAAATGGAGTCTGTCTAACAGTCTCTTCTTTTACAAATGAGCTATTCGTAGTCGATGTAATTCCAGAAACTTTTAATTCAACGACACTATCTTTATTAAAAATGAATTCTAAAGTCAATTTAGAAAGAGCGATGGCTGCGAAAGGTCGGTTCGGTGGTCATTTCGTCAGTGGTCACGTTGATGGGATCGGCGTTATCCGTTCGATAAAAAAAGAAACGAATGCTATTTCCAAGAAAATCGAATTAAATACTAGCCTCATGAAATATATGATGGTCAAAGGTTCTGTTTCAATTGACGGGACGTCATTAACCGTATTCCATGTCGATCGAACATCGATCACAATTTCATTAATTCCAACGACACAAAGTGATTCATTGCTTGGTCAAAAAGGAATTGGAGAAAAAGTGAATATTGAATGTGACATGCTTGCCAAATATTCAGAGCGACTACAGACATCATCAACAAATATGTCGAAGGAATGGCTTAAAGAACACGGTTTTTAAAGGAGGATTCACATGTTTTATACAGTTGAAGAAGCAGTAGAAGCCTTATCAAAAGGACTAGCCATCATCGTAGTTGATGACGAAGATCGAGAAAATGAAGGAGACTTTGTTGCATTAGCAGAGTTCGCGACACCTGAAGTAATTAATTTAATGGCTTCAGAAGGCCGAGGACTCATTTGCGTTCCGTTAGCGGAAAGCCTGGCTCGTCAACTTCAATTTGGTTTAATGACAGATCAAAATACAGATCCCTATGGGACAGCATTCACAATTAGTGTCGATCACAAAGATACGACGACTGGTATTAGTGCATTTGAACGTTCTCATACCATCCTTCAGATGATTAATCGTGATTCGACAGCAACGGATTTTAAAAGACCTGGACATGTATTCCCGCTAATCGCAAAAGATGGTGGTGTACTTAAAAGAGCTGGTCATACTGAAGCAGCAGTAGATTTAGCTTTATTAGCAGGATCTTCACCAGCAGGAGTCATTTGTGAAATCATGAATGACGATGGCTCAATGGCACGACTCGATGATTTGATGCTCATAGCTAAACGTTTAAATATCGGAATCTTAACCATTGCCGATTTAATTTCATATAAACGGAAACACGAAAAACTGATTGCACGCGAAGTGGAAATAAACTTACCGACTGAATATGGGGACTTTAAAGTAGTTGGTTACACTGAAACCTTAACCGGCAAAGAACATATCGCTCTTATTAAAGGAGACATTTCGGAAGAAACACCCGTCCTTACTCGGGTACATTCAGAATGTTTGACTGGCGATGTCTTTTCTTCTAGAAGATGTGATTGTGGTTCACAACTGCATTCATCTTTGAAACAGATTGAGGCCGCGGGATCAGGTGTGCTAATTTATATGCGTCAAGAAGGCAGAGGGATTGGTTTAATAAATAAATTAAAAGCATACGCGTTTCAAGATCAAGGCTTAGATACTGTCGAAGCCAATCAAAAACTAGGTTTTGCTGATGATTTACGTGAATATGGGATCGGAGCACAAATTTTGAGGGATTTAGGCATCCGTAAAATGAAGCTTTTAACGAATAACCCGAGAAAAATCACTGGAATTGACGGCTATGGATTAGAAGTAACTGAGCGTGTGGCAATAGAAATCCCACCTCATTTAGATAATGAAGAGTATATGAAAACTAAAAAATCAAAACTGGGACATTTCCTAAGTTTATAAAGGGGTTCAATTCATGACTACACATTTAGAAGGTTATTTAATTGGTTCAGATTTAAAAATCGGCATTGTCGTAGGTCGATTCAACGAATTTATTACAAGTAAGTTATTAGGCGGCGCAGAAGATGCACTGAAAAGACATGGCGTAGACGATGCAAATGTAACAATTGCTTGGGTGCCGGGTGCGTTTGAAATCCCACTCGTTGCAAAGAAAATGGCAGCTTCTAAGAAATATGATGCCGTCATTACTCTTGGAACAGTGATTAGAGGATCTACTCCTCACTTCGACTACGTATGTAACGAAGCCGCTAAAGGTGTTGCAAATGCTGGGTATCAGCACGATATTCCAGTCATCTTTGGTGTCCTGACAACCGACACGATTGAACAAGCGATCGAACGTGCTGGAACGAAAGCTGGGAATAAAGGATGGGAGTCTGCAACTGCTGCAATCGAAATGGCAGACTTAATGAAAAAATTCTCTTAATAACAACACTGAGATTTTTCCATACTGTAAAGAAATACGTGTAGAAAGCTAGATTTTCAAGAACTTTGTCTACTGTTTTAAGGGGTATCCCTAAAGTCAGAAACTGACTTTTAAGGACACCCCTTTTTACATAGATCATTTTCTATAATAAACTTGAATCACGAGGAGTGATTGTAATGAAAACAATTTACCTAGTTAGACATTGTTCTGCCACTGGTCAAGCACCAAATGCCGCACTAACTCCAACAGGTTTCCAACAAGCCCAAGATTTAGTTTCTTTTTTTGAAAATAAAGAAGTAGAACATATCATTTCGAGTCCTTATATTCGAGCGCAACAATCGATAACTCCAACTGCTTTATTTAAACAACTTGAAATTCAAACCGATTCTCGATTAGCCGAACGAATTTTAAGTGATACAGATTTACCTGATTGGATGACTCAACTTGAACAAACTTTTTCTGATATGGAATTAAGACTTCCTGGTGGTGAATCGAGTCGCGAAGCAACTGCTCGTGGAGTAGAAGTCATTAAGGAGGTTCCCAATCATTCTATCTTGGTTACACACGGGAATTTGATGAGTTTAGTATTAAAGCATTTTGATGACTCGTATGGTTTTCATGAATGGAAAGCACTTAGCAATCCAGATGTGTACATGCTCACCTTTGATCATTCAATCTCGAATATTGAACGGGTTTGGAATGAGGAAAGCAATACACTTGAATAAGTTAAGTTGCTTCAGACTGATGACAAAAGAATATTAAATAAGATCATATTACTCACTCAATCGAATAAAAGAGGTGGTCCGAGAGTTTCAGAAATAGGTGTCCCCTTTTTCTTCTAAAACAGTTTGTAGAGACAACCTTTCCTATTTTACATATACTTGCATCCCAGTTAAATAGAATACTTTTGTACACAGAATAATCATTCTTCAATTTCCTAAACCATCGTGTTACCTTCAGCGGGAATTGGTGTGTTTTGTAGCATCTTCGCAAAGTGCATCGTATTGTAAGCAAGCATGCGAACGTGATTTTTAGTAAACTCATTTTCTTGACCTGCGTCTATATATGAGGGTCCAGGACCAGCTTCACCAACCCAATATGCATCGACATTTGGAGGTATAACAAATCCAATATGAGATAAACCATAAAGAATCGATGCATTTGCATGCTTTGCACCATCTTCGTTTCCAGTCACTACCACACCGCCAACTTTATTATAAAAGACGGATTGACCTTTATCGTTTGTCTCGCCGCTACTCCCATACAATCTCTCAATCACCTGGGTTGCAAGACTACTTTTTTCACCAAGCCATAAAGGAGTTCCAATAATGACAATGTTGGCAGCCATTACTTTTTGAAATATCTTTGGCCATTCATCTCCTTCTCCCATATTCTCTTCAACACCCAATGCAATCTTGTAATCTGCAAGTCGAATTATTTCAGAATCCACATTTAACTCCTTATAATGGGATTGAATTTTGTTCATTAAAACTTCAGTATTAGACGGCTCTTCCGTGCTTTTTAAAGAGGCATTCAAAAAGATTGCTTTTAATTTCGACATTTAACCACTCCTTATAAATAGTTACCTAACCTATTCCCCATCCGAAGAATAGTAGTCCTACTCAATGTGTTAAACTAACAAAAAGACAATCGAAAAGAAGGCGAATTTATGGAATATATTGATATGTTTCAACAGCTTCTAAAGCTCATCGAAAATAAAACACTAATAGCAGCAACAGTTAGTCAAGCCCGTTCAAAGACCGACGAAGTAAAACGCGTGAAAATGAAACCTGTTGAGTTAAAAGGCATTTATCATATTCAGTTGGAATATCAATATGAGCGAGTACTCAAACATGAAAATATAGAGCTTACAAACTTAGCACCAAAGCTTGAAGAGCTACTTCAACAATTCCGCCAAGTTCAAGCTGAATTTGAGGAACAAAAAATTCATATACAGCTTTCTAAAAAGTTTAAAGTGTTATGGAAATCGGATCAGGTTCAAACAAAAAAGGTAGTAAACCTTTCTCATAACCGCAAAAAGAACTACTTATTAAGTGAAGATACAGCTTACCCATTCCTTGTCAGATTAGGTGTACAAACCCCTGATGGCAAAGTCAAAAAACAGAAACATGATAAATTTCGTCAAATCAATCGTTTCGTCGAATTTATTGACGATGCACTTGAATATTTACCGAAAGATCGTCCTGTACGAATTTTAGATTTTGGTTCAGGTAAATCTTATTTAACGTTTGCTCTATATCATTATTTACGAATAGAAAAAGGGTTAGATATTCGCGTTACAGGTCTTGATTTGAAAAAAGAAGTCATTGAAGAGTGTCAACAAATCGCTAACGATTTAAATTATGATCATCTGGAGTTTTTAGTTGGGGATATTAATGATTACAACGAAGAGACAGCTGTAGATATGGTTGTAACACTTCACGCTTGTGACATCGCTACAGATATGGCACTTGCCCGAGCAGTAAAGTGGGGAGCAAAAGTGATTTTAAGTGTCCCTTGTTGTCAGCATGAGTTAAACTCACAGCTTTCTAGTCCGACACTAGATGTTATGCTTCAGCACGGGTTAATTAAAGAGCGTTTTGCCGCTCTTGCAACTGATTCAATCCGAGCAGAAATATTAAAATTGGTAGGCTATGAAGCACAATTACTCGAATTTATTGACATGGAACATACACCAAAAAACATCTTAATTCGTGCCTATTTCACAGGTCATAAACCGAGTGAAGATGAACAGAAAAAGTACAAAGCATTTATCGGTTTTTTAGGTGCCACTCCATTTTTAGAGAAAGAATTAGTCGAGTATCTATAACTTTCTATAAGGATAAAATAAAAACCAAAATGGGCATCCAATTAACTTTACGATTGGATGCCTGTTTTTTTGATTAATAACGGTTTGCATCTAAAAAAAATCACTTTTCTCCGTATTTTCCGTTCCTAATTGCCTTTCTATATTTACCATCTTCTGCAATGGCTATGGCTTCTTCCGAACTTATTCCTTTTATAGTGTAAAATTTTGTCCCTTTTCGGTAGGCATTAGAAAAATTTCCAGAGTACGTTCCCTCCATATCCGAATACTTTGTTACTTCGCCTATTTCTTCACTTATGTCATCGATATATTCATCACTTATTCGATAAATGTACCCTTCCCAAACAACAAACGAATTTGCCCAATCCGCTGAAGATTTGCCATCCCCACTGCCTGGAATACTATTAGAGCAACCTGTTACAATTGAGAAAAATAAAGAAAAAATAAATAGGATAGACAAAAACTTTATGGATGTCAAAAATATTCCCCCTTCGTAATCAGTCGTAAATTTACACTAAAACGAAACGGCCAACCTTTTTAGGGATGGCCGTTTTTATTTCTCGTCAAAAGTATCTATATCCTTAATTACTCAGGGAAACATCTAAAAAAACATAACCTTCATTTTCACGAACATCTCCAAACGTTACTGGTACACGAGAAGAAAAGATAGGACCATTAATCACAATTGTATGAAATTCCCCATTTTCACCACAGGAGTCAATACCAAGCGCTTCCAACTCGTTCATTAACTCAATAGTAAACGTTCTACCTATATACGATGAAGGCATCATCTGCGTATTAATGACGACAATTACTGCTTCAAATCCCACTTTTAACATTTCTTCCAAAATGGATCGGCGTGGCTCTTGCCATAATGGATGGATAGGAACAACTTCTGATTTAGCACATGTTTTTTGAACCCATTCTAGATGCCCAACCAAGTCGATATCACCAAAAACCCCGTGTGTAATTCCGTCTGCACGACATTCGTTCATGGCTTCAATAAATTTCACTTCATAATCGGTCCATCCCGCTCCTCGTATCATTAACGGTATACCAACTCGATCAGCTTGTGCTTGGACAACTTCAAAAGGCAAAGCATGAGATTTTGAAATGGTTTCATCCTCTTGAAACATCGTTAATAATTTTTTTGGTGTCATGCCTGATTTGATGGCTCTATAATATGCCATCGCGGAATCTTTCCCACCACTCCAAGATGCCACAAATGGTTGTTTCTCCATTAAAAAACTCCTAACTCTTTGCCATCTTGTATTTCGATTGACTCTGCTTGTCCTTCTGACATAATCGATGGAACTTGATGTTTGTAAATCGTTTCATATTGATAGGTCCATTTAAACATTCTGCCATAAATTGTCCATGTTGGCGTATAACTTATAGGATCAATGCCTCTTTTTTGTCTATAAAATCGTTTGGAAAATCGATAAATTCGAACTGATACAGATGGATTCAAAAAAATAATCAAATCTGCTTTTTCAAATGATACATCAGCCCAGCCTAAATGAGTGCCTTCAATGATCCAAGATTCCTTTTGAATTACCTCGTTTAACAATGCATCACGGTATTCGGTTGAATTCTTTGTATCTCCATTTGGACCTCTGGACCATACCATATCATCCAAAGTGAACATTGGAATCCCTTTTGCTTCTGAGAGTTTACGTGTAAGAGTGGTTTTCCCGCTTCCCACTGGTCCAATAATCCGAATTCTATTTGCCATGGGCCCATGCAATTCGGTTATCTACTGTACGAAGCATTCGCACCATAAATGGCTGATACCCCATCTTTGGCCAGAAATAAGAAGAAAGATGATTTGGTGTATGCCAATCAGCTAGACAATAGCGATATCCCATTTCTTTCAACTCATTTACACTAAAATCAGTTAATGCTTTGCCAATCCCTCTTCCGCGCAACTCGGGGTTGGTAGAAGCTGCAGGTAATTCCACGCATCTCTCTGGTGTGTACATAGTATCACTCGCTTCCACTTCATAGTACACGTGAAAACCTGCAGGAATTCCTTTTTCTTCTCCTAAAAAAACAATTGCTTCTTCGTCACTCGCAAGTGAAGCATATCCGCTTTTTACGTCTTCAAGTGTTTCCTTCGTAATTGGATTCCAGGAAGGAGCAGCTGCTTGATGAATACTATTCCATCTAGACATTTTTTTAAGTAATTCTTCATCTTTTTCTACGCTCTTACGTACTTGAATATTTACTTGATCTTTGTTTTTCACTTCATATTGATCCATATCTAAAACAGCATACTTTTGATCAAATCGGAATCCTTGTTCTAGCCATTCATTCATTTGACGATCATTTCCTAATGGAGCGAATATTATATGCTGAAAATAACCATGTTTGACCCACTCCGAACCTGCCTCTGCATACATAAGTCGAACCAATCTCGGATGTTCTGTCACGTCAATTGCAATGGAAGGATAGCTGATTAATATATGCCGACCTTTTTGTGCGTTTTCTTTAAACTCATACAGTAAATAGCCAATAACCTTGCTATTGCGAAGCGCAACCAGTCCATTCACAAATGGTTTTTTCATTTCTGTACGTAAAATATGCTCTGTTTCATCTGGATTCTCAAATTTTTCTGGCAAAAATGGATATTTGGATCTCTCTGCTGTATGACGAAGCGATAAAATTTCTGCCATTCGCGGAAGGAATCGTTCATCTAACCCAACAAATTGTATCATTTTCAGAACCCCTTTCTATTTTGTCTTCCCTACTTGATTAACATGAAATTATCTTTCTATAGCCTCTTTGAATTGCTATACTTGTAGCATTCAAGGAGGTGGATGTTAATGCCGTTAAAACGCGTAGCCTATGGGATGATAATGGCTGGGACATTAATCATTGTGCGATTCATCGATTTACATGTGTATAATATGTCCACATTTGTTGCCATATTATTTTTAATTGCGATTATGGTTATTAGTTATAAAATTGTCGATCGCATTGCATGGTTAGATCGAGAAATTACGAGAAATACGTATTATTTAATAAATGTAGTGGTTGTTTCATTATTGATTCTCGCTTTTTATTCATTAGAATTATGAACTAGCAATATTCACATTGTTTCAGACTTCAGAAAAAATAGTATTAGTTATTTACTATAAAAATTTCATTTCTAATCTATTGCACATGATAAATAAAAATTGAGGGCTAGGTGTTTCGTTTTTCCGCAGGACCCTTCAGAAATAACGGACCACTTTTTAAAAAAATAGTGTGCAGAGTTATATTTACTGCGATTTCAGTTGATTGGAATGGAGGCGGCGTAAAACATCTGCTCCTGCATCGCTGCGCTAGCTTCGTCGCAAAGATTAGCACCAAATTCTTTGGTCCTAATCTTTCCAGCGGAATCAGCACGAACTGAAGACCCTGGACTGAGCATCGCGAAGGAAGCGGCTGAGGTCGTGCCCGCGGAAAGCGTCCGCCGCAATGGAAATCAACATTTATTAAATGTCTGCAGTCTGCAGAAAAAAAAGTCTCTTTCTTTTCTATTCCACTTAACTCTCCTAAGGTTTTGTGAGCACCCCTTAAATACTGCTATTTAGTTCAGGATTTTCTTATACTTTTAAAGATTCGACATACGTTTTTCAATTCCTTTTTTTCAGCTTGAAGTTAGAAGGATATGGGTAAAGGGTACTAAGGAGGATTTTGCATGGATACTACTTGTATTTTGATTGCAGCCTATAAGCCAGAGCAATCATGTCGAACCACGATTGAAGAACTAGTTGAAGTAGGCTTTACAAGCATCTTGGTTGTGGATGATGGTTCCGGTCAAGATTATCAGCCTTTTTTCCACTCAATTGGAGAATTACCCGAAGTTAAAGTCCTATCTCACGCTGCCAATCAAGGGAAAGGACGTGCGATAAAAACTGCAATTCATTACATACTGAACGATTGCCCTCATATTCAAAAAATTATTACTGTTGATGCAGATGGTCAACATTTGACGAAGGACATTTGCAACTTACTAAAATCCTCATTTGAATATAACGGCATTGGCTTAGGAGTTCGAGATTTTGATCAAAAGCACGTTCCTTTTAGAAGTCGCTTTGGCAATAAACTCACTCGAAATCTATTTCGATATACCACAGGGATTGGAATTACTGATACACAAACCGGATTACGATTATTTTTAAGGAAACAGCTTCCGTGGTTACTGTCAATAAAAGGTGAAGCCTTCGATTACGAGTTAAATATGTTAGCTGCGACTAAGGATGAAGGAATACCGATATATGAGGTGGAGATTGAAACTGTGTATACTAATAATAATGAATCATCCCATTTCCAACCTATCAAGTCATCGATGAAAATTTATCAAGTGTTTTTGAAATTTGCCCTATCAGGAGTCGCTTCTTTTGGTTTAGATATGGCTTTATTTGCGTTGTTTATATGGCTTTGGAAAGATAATGCCCCAGAACTTTATATTGTAATTGCAACGATTATTGCTAGAGTCATCTCTGGAACGTTCAATTACATCATTAATCGAAAAAAAGTCTTCAAAAAAGGTGACGAACGATCATTTATTAAATATGTGATTCTCGCAGTTATTATCATGGTTCTGTCAGCTAGTCTTGTTCACGGAGCATATCATCTATTAGGAAAAGGCGAAATTGTGATAAAGGGTATCGTCGACAGTCTTCTGTTCTTAGTTGGTTTTGTTATTCAAAGGGAATGGGTCTTCAAAAAGAAAAAGCCGAAGCACAATTAATTGTGCTTTGGCTTTATTTGATGATAGGGGTTTGTAATCCATTGACCCAATCCATGATAAATCATTTTTGATGAGAGTTAATATTGTCAGGCAGATTATTTTTATCGAAGTATTGATGAGCATGACTTTCATCACTAACTTGAATTAAATCACCAGTAACCGTTGTGGTTAAGAAAATCAGTTGTATGCTATAAACTTGATCTCCATTTGCATAACTGGCATAACCTTCTCGGCCAGAGTAAATGCCAAATAACTCAAGTTCTCCTGCAGTTAATCCGGTTTCCTCTAATGTTTCTCTTCGAGCCGCATCCTCTACTTGCTCACCCATTTCAATAACACCACCTGGAATTCCCCATACATCGGCATCTGTTCGATGTTGCAATAAAATCTGGTTATTTTGTTCAATTATTATGCCACAGCCAACAGTTAGTAATGTTTCATTCCCGATCATTTTTCTCATGTTTTTTATGTAATTCATTATTTTCTCTCCTTTTCAAGATACTTAGGATTTCATTCAATTCGTGTATTTCCTCGTCTGCATTTGCCTGTTTATACACATCATTCCTTTTCCATATGGTCAGTAATCCTACTTTTTTCGCCGCTTCAATATCATTAATAGGATGGTCCCCTACATAAAACGTTTCAGCCGGCTGCAAATTTAATTGGGATAACGCTCGTTGAAAAATCAAAGGGTTTGGTTTTGAAATCCCTTCAGACTCTGAGATGAGAACAACTTGAAAGTAGGCTTCAATTCCTAGCGCCCGGATGCTTGCACGTTGTCCTTCGTGTCGACCATTCGTTATCAATCCGATTACAAATTTTTGTCTCTCTAATTCTTTAAGTGTTTCATGTAACCCCTTATATGGGACGCAAAACTCATGGAAATGATGCATATAATCATCAAATAAAACATTCTTGAGATGATTTGACCAATTATTCTCTTGAACTATTTGCGAATACACTTGCTCTTTTCCTATATATCCATTTTCATCAAGTTCGATTATTCGATCGCAATATCGTTCTCGATTTATGGAAAGATTAAATTTTGCATGTTGAGCTATACAGAAAGCTTTTAATGTAGAATGCCGATCGAGTAAAGTTCCATCCAAGTCAAATATAATAGCCTTCACATTCATCACTCCTATAGAAAAGGACTTGGAAAGTGTCCAAGTCCTTTAACGCCATTTAAATTCTTGATCATGTAGTAATTTTAAGAACGCATCGACAACAGTCGGATTGAATTGAGTTCCTCTGCCTTTAATAATCTCTTGAATTGCTTCTTTAATGGTTAGAGCATTTCGATAAACACGGTTAGTTGTCATGGCATCGAAAGAATCTACCACTGATACAATTGAAGCTTCCAAAGAAATCTCTTCCCCTTTTAAACCATGGGGATATCCTTTACCGTCATATCGTTCATGATGTTCTTCAACGATAAATGCAGCATCACGTAACCAAATGATTTCATGCTCCCTCATCATCTGAGCCCCTTTAACGGTATGAGATTTCATCAATTCCCACTCTTCAGATGTAAGTTTGCCTGGTTTGTTTAGAATTTCAATTGGGACAGCCAGCTTTCCAATATCATGGAAGTAAGCTCCCCAACGTAGCATCGTAACACGTTCAATTGGCTGGCCTAGTTTTTTCCATAATTCAATGGAGTAATCTTTTATTCTCGAACAATGGTGAAAGGTGTATCCATCTACTTTTTCAATTGCAGCAGCATCTCGCTGAACAATTTCTGTATTTCTAAAATTCATTTCAAATTCTTCCGTGGACATTTCTACAAGTATTTCCACAGCATCTTCCCCATAAAAAGACAGGAGTTCAGGGTACTCTGATGCATCAAGTGTTTCTCCTTCATTCAAAATGAAAGTATGTCCTTCATATTGAACTTCTAAAATGCCTTGTACGACTGTATATTTCTCAATTCCACTTCCTATTCCTTTTGTATAACGCACCCAAAAAGACCGGTTCGGAAGCAATGAAAAAAGACTATAGGCCACTTTATCTGTTTTCCCTATATATGTAGACATTGCATGACCCACATCATTGCGAGGTAGACTCGTATTTTCTTTTATATATTTAATTTGTTCCCTCGTCAGCTTCATAAAATGCCCCCATACGAAAAAACGTTATCAACACGTATTCTTACACTCACTCTACCGAATATCATGACCTATGTCATTACAATTCGACATATTTAGTCAGTTTTTTTAGTATTTATACATATAGTCTAGCTACATACACTATTTCGATGAAGAAAGTAAAAATCCCTCTATTTTTAATAGAGGGATTTGATATTTAGATAGAAACTTCTTCTTCAGCTTTTTCTTCTTTTTTATTCTCCTGCATTTCGTACGAAATTCGATCTAAACTTGGGCGAAGTGTTCCCTTACCCGAATAGTTCTCTAACATTTCTTTGACATCGATACCTGAAGAAGCTTTAAGCGTTTCTTGAAGAGTAGACATTAGATTCGTTGCATAGGAAGTGATTTTATTCGCTCCACCGCCTTCTCCTCCACCAGTGTCAACAACTGTAATTTTGTCGATATTCGCTAATGGACTAGCAATTTGTTTCGCATATTCTGGCATCATGCGGACAATCATGTCTAATACAGCTGCTTGACCGTATTGCTCGAACGCCTCTGCAATTTTACGTTTTGCTTCTGCTTCAGCAAGACCTTTTAGACGAATAATTTCAGCTTCTGATTCCCCTTGTGCTCGTTCAGAATCTGCTTTGGCTTGACCATCTAATCGTACTTTTTCTGCATCCGCGTGTGCTCTAGCTTCAATTCTATATTTCTCAGCGTCGGCTTCAGCCATTTCACGTGATTTCGCAGCCGCTGCATTTTGTTCAATTGCATAACGATCGGCATCGGCTTTCTTTTTAACCTCTGAGTCATATTGCTTCTCACGACGTAAAATTTCTTTTTCTTCAAGTTCAATTTGTTTTTGACGTTCGATAATTTGAATTTGCATTTCCTGTTCCATTACTTCTTGTTTAGAAACAGCTGTCTGAAGTTCGTACGCTTGGTCAGCACGTGCCTTTGCAATGTCTTGCTCACGACGATATTCTGCTACTTTTAATAAATTCTCTTTTTCAGCTAGTGCGATTTCAGTAGCGCGTTCAATCTCTGATTTTTGAGCTTCTTTCGCTGCTTCCGCACGTTTAATACGCGTTTCCTTATCTGCCTCAGCCGTTGCAATATCTGCATCACGTTTCACTTGTGCGATTCGAGGCTTACCAAGTGAATCTAAGTATCCGTTCTTATCACGAACATCTTTAATTGTGAATGAAACAATAATAAGACCCATTTTCGCTAAATCTTGTGAAGCCACACGTTGCACTTCTTGAGAAAACTTATCGCGATTTTTGTAAATTTCTTCGACTGTCATTGAACCTAAAATAGAGCGTAAATGACCTTCTAATACTTCTTTTGCTTCGTTTTCACGATCTTCTTTTGATTTCCCTAAAAACTGCTCAGCCGCAGTCGCTATTTCCGAGATCGATCCACCGATTTTAATGATTGCTGTTCCATCCGCCATTACCGGAACACCTTGCTCTGTATATACCTCAGGAGTTGTCACTTCTAATTTACTTGATAACAAGCTAAGTGGTTGAGATTGTTGGAAAACTGGAAATACGAATGTACCTCCACCGCGAATGATTTTAATACGATTGCCAGAATCATCTGTGTGTACCGTTTTAGAACCTAAATAACTACCAGTTACAATCAACGCTTCATCTGGTCCGACTGTTTTATACTTCGTTACGTAAACCCCAATAATTGCCAATAAGATAAATGCCGCAATCCCTATAACGACCATAGTTCCTAACTCCATACTCAATTCCCCCATTTTCTATTTTTTGAAATCAAATGGCTCATATTCCCTTACGAGAAATGTTCCGTTTGTTACTTCAATAATTAATACTTCTTTTCCATAATCAATTTCTTCATTATCATAGCCTGCAGAACGCTTGGATACTAAACCGGATATGGTTTCAATGACAATTTCACCAAAGCCATCTGCCGGAATAGGTGTAATCACTTTCCCAACTTGACCTGCAAGTGATTCATCCGTATATGCAATTGAAACTTCTGCATGCGACATTGGTAGAAGAAATAAAAAATAGAGGAGTACATCAAAGAGTGCTCCTGCCACTAAGCTAGCGACTAAGATCACCCAGCTATTCCAGGTGGTTAAACTTTCTAGAAGATAACCGGATGCAGATGCAAATGTGATAAACGCCATGATGATTGTTGGATTAAGAAAAGGAATTCCCTCTCCAATCCCTTCTGCCACATCTCCAAAAAACACATACAAAATAGTTGCAGCGCCCATAAAGAGCAACACGTAGAAATACATCTGTTCAATCGTCATGTCATTCACTCCCATTTAACCTAATCTTTAGTGGTTATTAGTAAATACGAAGTACAAAACGAAAAGTTTCATTTTTCAAAAATTTTCGTTTAAATTATAGTTTTGGTGAGTTTTGAAATAGGACAAGCAATTTTTTGTCTTGTTTGTTATTTGAATATTCATTATATTAATTAGTAGAAATTAACAATTTCATTTAGGAGAGATCACATGAAATCAATTCTCAAATTTGCTGCCGTTATATTTTTCATCTTATTATTAGCTGCTTTTTATCTTCCCGAAATGAACAATCGCTATCAAACGAAACGAGTTGCGAAAGACGTCTTAAATCATTTAGTTGCACAAGAATTTGACCAGGCATTTGAAGGAATTCATTATTACGATAAGGCGTCTGATTTAGAAGCAACCATAACCTATAAAGAAGCACAGAACATTTGGGTTAAACGGATGAGGAAATTAAAAGAAGATGGTACTTATATTGTTGATTACGATGGGTTGCGTGTTAAATTGGATGACACGTATCCAGAAGGTGAAGTAGATTTAATCTTAATGGAGAACGGCAAAAAAACCGTTAAAAAGCACGTGTATTTATGGTTTGGTTATAGTAAAAATGGTTGGGGATTAGGGAACTTTCAATATTACAGTGGTGATCATAATTATGATGAGGTAGAGGAATGGGAAAAGGCGCTGAGTGGTCATATAGAGAGTACACTTTAATTAAAACAGCTTGTACACCATAGAAGGATACAAGCTGTTTAATTTATTCTTTTATGACAAGTCCGAGTGATTTTGCAAATCCCAAGGCTTGCTCTGTGGACACGGTACAGCCAGCTAACTTATCAACACTAACTGTTACTTGTTCGTATGTACATGAACTCAAATCAATAGTAGCTAAACTTGTTTCAGTAAAGTTTGCCCCATCAAGTTCACATGAATCTAATTCCACTTTTGTAAAACCAGATTCAAAGAAATCGGACTTGCTAAGTGCGGTTTGTTGAAAACGTACATTCTTAAACTGACTAAAGCTAAACGAAGCATAGTTCGCCACACTATCTTGTATAAGAATATGCCCCAACCTACTTTGAGAACATTGCATTCCAACTAGTTTCGACTGGTTAATCTCTAAGCGATGTAAGATAGCATCCCCCATATTCACGTTGGATAAATCACATCGATCAAAACGACAATCGATGAATTCTACCTGTTCGAATTGCACCCCATCAAACGATACATCTTGAAAATGAATTTGATCAAAGGTAATCTTGCCTTCAGGTAATTCATTAATCCCCCAAGAACGAATGATTCCTCTAGAAATATAACGGTCTTCATCTAATAAGCTAGCAACATCTATTTCATAGAGTTCTTTAGGTAATTTTGGTTTGTCTATTTTCAAGAGAATTCCTCCAGTAAGATTTATTCTACTATGTTTTCAACTCTTTTTGCGCTTGCTTGGCCAGGGTAAGATTCTGCCACGCGGTCAAACTTCACCTTCAAGCGATCATACTGTTTAATTCCATCTAATTGATCAATCGATAAAGAAAACCATATAGCATTTAGACCTTCATTCAAAAGTTCGTCTGTTGACTTCCCTTCTGCTTCTTTTAAGGTAAGTCCTTCAATTAGCAAGACTTTTTGGTCATCTATTTCGACCACAAGACCTTCCATTTCCATTAAATCACTTGAATCAAGTTGATCTAAACTTGTATTAAAAAACCATTGTATTGATCCAAAAGCAAGCACAATTGCTAATAAAACAAGTCCAATGATTATAAAGACAGCACGTTTTCCTTTCATATGGCTAACCTCCTAAATATGTATTCGAACAAAAAAGCTGAGAACATATTCTCAGCTTTATAATTCATAACTTAGTCGTATCATATCTCTACAAATCAAGCCATTTTCAGATATTTCTTCATCGTAATGACGAGTAAAATAATCGAAGTCCACTCCAACAATGCGGAACCCACACTGTTGATACAAGCGTAATTGTGGGATGCTAGAATTGCCAGTGCCAATTTCAATTTGTGCATAACCTCGTTTGGAAGCTTCCTGCACAGCAAAGTGAATCAGTTGTTTCCCAAATCCTTTTCCTTGCATTGATTCATTCACAGCAATATTCATGATTTCCACAATTGTTTTAGCGGTTTCTTTTACAACGCAAATAGCGATTATTTTTCGCTCTAGCTCACCTACATAAATAACAGCATTTTTGACATACTCCTGCACGATGAGACGAGACGGGTCAGCTAGTAAAAGTAAATCCCAAGGTAATTTTTCATCGTTTGTTAACGTGCGGATGTTCATTTTCATTTAGATGAAGTGCGGAACCCTTCGCCTAACAAATACTCTTCAGCTTCATCATAGGATTCATAGCTCTCTTCTAAATTGATGCCATGGTAGATGTTCCAAAGTGTATCTTCGTGTATAAGCTTCAATTCTTGTCCTTCTCTGTTATTCCATACTTGTTCTTCTATCGTCTCTTCTTCAAAGACTTCTTCCTCAGAAAGAATGCCAATTGAATCTTTAATCATCTCACGGAGTTCCTCTTCAGATGCTTCACGAATGTTCAGCATGCCCTTATTATCCGCATTGTATTTCTTTAAATCTCCAACAAACACAAAGCCATTGCCGTTTGGATGTAGATGATAAATAACTGTTTTTTTATCATACAGACTTCCCTCAAAATGATAATTCACACGTTTTAGGGAAACGTCTTTTTTAGTTAGTTCAGGAAATGATTCTATAATTGCTGTTTTTTCTTCAAATGTTAGCATAATGCGCCTCTTTTCATAATGTATCTTTGGGTAATTATATCACACCAGACTTCAAAAAATTAATTGACAGTGTGAAACATTACCGGCTATAATCACACAAATATAGTTTTAAACGTTGATAAGGACTAGTAAAGATGAATGTGTTTTTTTAGAGAGGGAGTTGTGTGGTGAAAGACTCCTAAAAACCAGCTCTTGAACCTGCCTTTGAGTTCGATGTCGAAAGATAGTCGCGGCGACAGTCGTTATCATGTAAGAGTGTGAAGCTTTGCTTCAAATGAGGGTGGTACCGCCATGTAAAATTGGTCCCTCGTTTGTAGCAAGGCTTTTTTGTTTTAACAGTTTGGCAAAATTTACGTTTGGTGTGTTTTACGCCACCGTCTACTTCAATTTTTGTAAAAACAAAACGGAGCTATTCTAAGAAAGAGGTGTTTTCTATGTCAAAAGAGTTCGTGAAAAGTATTACTGCAATGGATGATGATTTTGCGCAATGGTTTACAGATGTAGTAACAAAGGCTGAATTAGCGGATTATTCTACGGTTCGTGGATCTATGATTATTCGACCTTATGGTTATGCCATTTGGGACAATGTTAAAAATGCTTTGGATGGCCGCATTAAGGCGACGGGTCATGAGAATGTTTATATGCCCCTTTTCATACCAGAGTCTTTATTACAAAAAGAGAAGGATCATGTTGAAGGTTTTGCTCCTGAGGTTGCTTGGGTTACGCATGGTGGCGACGAGAAACTTGCTGAACGATTATGTGTACGTCCTACATCTGAAGTATTATTTTGTGAGCATTTCAGCAACATCATTCATTCTTACAGAGATTTACCAAAGCTTTATAACCAGTGGTCAAATGTGGTTCGTTGGGAAAAAACGACTCGTCCATTCTTACGAACGCTTGAATTTTTATGGCAAGAGGGACATACCGCTCATGCCACTGAAGAAGAAGCTCAACAAGAAACATTACGTATGTTAGATGAATATGCAGCGTTGTGTGAAGAATGGTTAGCGATTCCAGTAGTTAAGGGGAAAAAGACAGAGAAAGAGAAATTCTCCGGTGCTAAATCGACATATACGATCGAGACTTTAATGCATGATGGGAAAGCTTTGCAATCAGGAACTTCTCACAATTTCGGAGACGGATTCGCACGTGCGTTTGACATCAAATATCTAGACAAAGAAGGCAAACAACAATATGTTCACCAAACATCTTGGGGTTTTACAACTCGTATTATCGGAGCAGTAATAATGGTTCATGGCGATGACCGCGGATTAGTAATGCCACCAAAAATCGCACCTACTCAAGTGATGATCGTACCGATTGCTCAACACAAAGAGGGTGTTTTGGATTACGCATATTCGTTAAAAAACAGTTTACAGCATGTTGCCCGAGTAGGTATTGATGGAAGTGATAAAAAACCAGGATGGAAATTCAACGAGTATGAAATGAAAGGCATTCCAGTTCGATTAGAGGTTGGACCAAAAGACATTGAGAAGGGTCAAGTTGTCCTGGTACGCCGAGATACTGGAGAAAAAATCATTGTTTCAACTGATGAATTACAAACAAAAATCCCTTCGCTGTTAGAAGAGATACAACAAGCTTTATTGAAAAAAGCATTGGATCATCGTGAAGAAAATACGTCTATAGCAACTTCCTTCGACGAATTTAAAGATCATTTAAATGGAAAACAAGGCTTTATAAAAGCTATGTGGTGTGGAGATGTTGCTTGTGAAAATCTCATTAAGGAAGAAACGACTGCCACATCACGATGTATTCCTTTTGAACAGGAAAGTCTTAGTGAAACTTGCGTATGTTGCAATAAACCAGCAATCGAAATGGTTTACTGGGCAAAAGCATATTGATCAAATACGTGAAGCCTCACTTCTAATTAGATAGAAAAAGGGGGTTTCCAAAAGTTATCTTTCACACTTTTAGGAACCCCCTATCTCTTTAATACTTTAAGTTCAATTTGTGTAATAAAGGGTTGGTGTGCTCAACGAATTAATCTCCTTATTAGAAAAAATACTTCTGAAATATCAATGAGAATTAGTTGTTGCATCATTTAATACCTTTTTTAATAACTCGATATCATCAGGATAGGTCATCGGTAAAGCATCTATTTCATCTAGAGATTTCCACGCTACTTCTAAAATAAGTTCATCTGGATCTTGCACGGTCAATTCGCCTTGTACGATTTTCACTTGAAAATAGTGTAACTCAAAGGTAATCCCATGTTGTTCAACAGAACCCTCTTTCTCGTGAATTTTAGAGATGACTTCAACTTGTAAGCCTGTTTCCTCTTCCATTTCTCGAACACAGCATTCTTCAAATGTCTCATTTCCTTCAATTCCACCGGATGGAACACTCCATTTAGCTTCTTCATCTTCACCAGCTTGAAGAACCATTAACACTTGATTTTGCTCATTTATACAGACGCCT
Organism: Bacillota bacterium; assembly: GCA_018816185.1. Classification (GTDB taxonomy): domain Bacteria; phylum Bacillota; class Bacilli; order Bacillales_A; family Planococcaceae; genus Paenisporosarcina. Next base: position 3,949 of record JAHIWI010000088.1, on the reverse strand, counting down.
GCGGCACCTTTCCAATGAAACATCGTTGACCTCCTTAATGTTCATAAATCATTTTTCGAGTCATTCCACCATCTACTACCAGATTAATGCCTGTCACAAAATCGTTTTGGGGATCTGTTAAATACAGACAAGCCTTTGCAATATCCGATGGTTTACCCACACGTTTAGATAAATGTTGTTCATGATCAATATCACGTAAATCATTGTAAGCGGTCGTTTCAATCCAGCCGGGTGAGATCGCATTCACAGTAATTCGATGTTCTGCAAGTGAGGTAGCAAGTGCATGCGTGATTGCTACAATTCCACCCTTTGAAGCCGCATACGCTTCAGAATTGGATTCAGACATAATTGCTCTTGTTGAAGCAATATTGACAATGGACCCGCCACTTTCTTGTTTACGCATATATACAGCAGCTTCTCGTGAACACAAGAAGACACTTCTTAAGTTTGTGTTAATTACGTCATCCCACTCATCTAATGATAGCTCAAACAAGTTTTTAAACTCACTCTTCCCTGCATTATTAATGACGATATCAATTCGACCAAACTGTTTAACTGTTTCTTTCATTAATTTTTTGATATCTGATTCTTTTCGTACATCTGTTTTAATAAATAGACTTCCAACCAATTGTTCACTAATTTCTTTTCCAAGTTTTTCATTCACATCTGCGAGAACAACTTGAGCACCCTTTGCGATATAAGCTTCAGCTATACCGCGACCAATGCCTTGAGATGCTCCTGTAACAATGACAACCTGTGCTTGTACCATTCTGAAACCTCCTTAAAATTAACTTTACCGAGTCCACCATTCATTCACGATAATGATGATGATAACCACCGCAAACGCAATAATATAAAACCATTCTGGTACTCCACCAAAACCAACCATTACAACCACCCTATCTGTATGACTAAATTCACACATCTTCTTTCCTTATGATACCATTAATTCAGATAAACTTAGGAGGATCAATCATGACAAAACTTCATGCTGATTTAGAACGATTTAATCCAGTCACAGTAATAGGGGCTGGAACTATTGGTCTTTCGTGGGCTACCTTATTCTTAGCACACGGTCTAACCGTCCGATTATATGATCCGAGAAGTGATTTACAAGAAGTGGTTGACCAGCATTTTCAATCGATAGGGTCAACATTAGACTTGTTAGGACTACCTTCAACGGGATTTATGGAGAAATTGAATTTAACTAGTAACCTTCAATTTGCTGTAGAAGGTACTTCTTTCATTCAAGAAAACGGACCTGAAAAACTTGAACTTAAACAACAACTCTTTGCTGAAATAGAAACGTATATTGGCCCTCACGCCTTATTAATGTCTTCATCATCCACATTACCAGCGAGTGAGATTTCTGCCAAAATGAAAAACAAAAGTAGAATGCTAATCGGTCACCCATTTAACCCACCATTAGTCATGCCCTTAGTAGAAGTGGTACCGGGTTCATTCACATCACAAGAAGCTATTAAAGACGCGATGGCATTTTATGTTGCACTTGGAAAAGCTCCACAACTGATACAAAAGGAAGTGTTCGGTTTCGTGGCCAACCGATTACAGTTTGCTATGTTAAGAGAAGCCATGTACTTAGTAGATGAAGGGGTCGTCGCAATGGAAGATGTTGATGAAATCGTCAAAGATTCGATAGGGTTGAGATGGGCAGCTGCCGGACCGATGCTTGGCATGCATTTAGGTGGTGGACAAGGCGGCATGGAAGCTTTCATGCGCCATCTTGGACCTACAATGGAGAAGAGCTGGGCTGCGCAAGGTGATTTAATGTTAAATGAAGAAACGATTCAACGTTTAGCACAAAAATCACGTGATTCTTATGGAGCTTCATCCATTGATGAACTTGCAAAAACACGTGATCAAAAGCAAATGGCCATCTTAAAAACACGCAATTAAAATAGAAAGGCTGGGACAAAACAAAAAACATCAAAAATTTCTCAGTGAGAAATTTTGATGTTTTTGTTTATACTAATTTGATTTCCGTTGCGGGGACGCTTTCCTGGGGCACGGCTCGAGCCTGTAGTCTCTCCCTCGTGCTGTTCCCCAAGGAGTCGCCCCTCCACTTCAATCAATTCATAAAGTATCAATTTCTTAATATTGATTTTTGCTTATTTATAGAAACTTCTACTTATGTCCCAGCCTCTTTGATAAAAATTGCTATTTCTTTTGATTTCCGCTGGAGTCTTCAGAAATAGCGAACTACTTTTATAAAAACTTTATTTATATTTACATAGATTTCAGTTGATTGGAATGATGGCGACGACTCCGAGAAGATTAGCAAGAGCTTTAGACCCTGGACTGAGCATCGCGAAGGAAGCGGCTAAAGCCTTGCCTTCCAGAAAGCGTTCGCCGCAATGGAAATCAACATTTATAGTTGGATATTGGAGACAGCCTTTGTTTATTCTAATCCATTGATTGTTAATTCTTTAACAGGCAAGAACAATTCACCAGTGTTTAAATATGTGACATTGACGACATCTTTTACTTCTAAATAGATTGCATAAGGCGCGACTTCTGTTGAAACAATGTAGTTTGTTCCATCCGTTAATCGGAAGGAAACAATCGTGAAGTCTCCAACACGTTCTTTGTATACACGGTCAATTGTTCCATTCGCTGTTGCTTCCTCAGCACTTGAACTTCCATCAACACTACTTCCACCACGTTGCAAAGCGGTCTTATATAGTTTCAAGGCTTCATTAGGCGTATTTCCATAAGTGGAAATTTCAGGATTAGCTGCAGATACGATAAAGTAGTTTTGCAAAAATCCATTTGTATCAAGTACAGGTGTTAACCAGCTTGCCTCTCCGTAGAAGTTATACAGAATCGGCATTTCACCAAACCATTTTTTCTCGATGAATTTTTTCTCAACGATTTGCAAAGCTCCAGAAGAGTCCATATAGGAGTCTTCTAAATTACCTGTATAATAAATGGCTTCTCCAGTTCTAGCATCCGTTAAGGAATAGCCAAGCATAGAATCTACACCTTCTTTGGGACTCGTAAAATCAGTGAAGTAAAACATAGAGCCTTCTTCGTTGAAAATTGGGCTTACATTTGATTCTGTTCCTTCATCAGATGGGAGCTTTACATCTTTCTTACCAAATAAACTATTCCAAAAACCATGTACATAATTACCAAAATAAGAATTTTGCACACTCACTACTTCAGGTGATACGGCTCCATCGATAAACGAAGGAACTTCTTTCAATGAATAAGTTTTCACATCACCAGATTGTGGATTTACCACCGCCACTCCAGTCACTTCAAAGCCATTTCGTGCAGAAATAAATTTCCCATATGAACGAATATAATGTGGCTTTCCTTCATCATCAATTTCCAATTGCATATCTCCATAAAAAATAGTTTCAGGTAATTCTAAACGTAAATGACGTGCTACATTCTTATGAAAGAATGACGAAGGTGTATACGTCATTTCAGCATCCTTAAACTTCGGATTGTCTGAAGAATCTGTTGCACTCATTGTAAAATATCCTGGTGTCGTATCTCCATTCATCCATTTAAAGAAACCTGAGAATTCGACAGGTGCAATATAAACAAATTCTTCATTCACCTTTTGAATTTGCAGTCTTCCTAACTCGTAATAACTCGTATTCGGCACTTGACCGAATGCTTTTTTCATTTTATTACGTGCAAATTGCGGAGGTACACTTGCCGGTGTTTTTGTTTCGTCAAATGCTTCAATCTCAACTTCTTGATCCATAACTGCTGAATCGAATTTTTCATTCGCATTAAATAAAACAGCACTTAATATATATGCTCCAAACGCGAGAGCCGCCATAAATAGAACGCCTTTGACAAGTTGTTCCTTCCCTTTAGATACAAAGGCACCTAGGCCAGTAGCTAAAATCGCTAGTGGCCATAGAGCTGTCAAATTCCGATCTATATTTGTTACGTAGTAAAACAAAAATAT
>JAHIWI010000087.1 GCA_018816185.1 Bacillota bacterium | reverse complement strand
GTAAGTCCCGCTTCCGAAGCCAGTTCGGTAGAAGGGGAAACGCCAACACTCATTAAAATGAAATCCGCTTCCAACTTTTCGCCTTGGTCTAACGTGATATTACGGCCATCAACATGTGTTATAAAGTTTTCTTTGTATACTTTAACCCCATGTTCATGCAATTCTTTTTCAACGATATCTGAACTATCGACATCTAAAATGTTCATTACTTGTGGTGACTTTTCAACCAATATTACGTTCATTCCAAGATCCACAAGGTTTTCAGCCATTTCTAGTCCAATAAAACCTGCGCCAACGATTACACAACTCTTTGGAGACTCAGCTTCAATGAATGTATGAATATTGCGCATGTCTTCAAAATTTCGTAACGTAAAGACTTTTGCGCTTTCCAATCCATCTGTTTTTGGAACGATTGGTGTTCCTCCTGGAGATAGAACGAGCACATCGTATGCTTCTTCAAAGGTTTTATTGGAAAGTAAGTCTTTTACTTCAACTACTTTCTTTTCTCGATCGATGCGCATGACGCGGTGTTTCATTTTTACGGTAATATTCTTCTCATCCTTAAATTTTTCAGGAGTAGTGGCAATTAGATCTTGTTCATTCTCGATATGACCGCCTAAGTAGTAAGGCATGCCACATGCAGCAAAGGACATGGTTTCGTCTTGATCAAAAACGGTGATGGACGAATCTTTATCTAAATAGCGGATTTGGGAAGCTACAGTTGCTCCACCCGCGACAGCACCTACTACGACAATTTTCGGCATGTAAAAACTCCATTCTTATGGCTGTAATTGATTGGCAAAAAATATGGCAAGTGTTCCTGGTCCAGCGTGTGATCCAACCGCAGAACCAATTACATGAATTTCCACTTGTTTCGGTTGGAAGGTTTCCTCTATCATTGTCTTCATTTCCAAAGCCAATGCTTCATCATCTCCGTGGCTGATTGCAATTATTTGTTCATGCAGGCGCTCGCCACGTTCTTCCATTAATTCGAGAATTCGTTTCATTAGTTTTTTACGACCACGCAATTTTTCAATCGGAACTAATTTGCCGTCTTCAACATGAAGCAACGGTTTAATATTCAATAAGCCGCCGATAAATGCACTTGCTTTTGAAACTCTGCCACCACGGGCCATGTAATCTAAATCTTCTACGGTAAATAAATGCTCCATATGTGCAGCTTTAAAACGAATGATCTCTTCGATTCGCTCAAGTGGTTCTCCAGCTTTTTGTAAGCGAAGGGCGTCTTTTACCAATAAACCATATCCTAATGATGCGCATTTTGAATCAATGATCGTTAGCTTCAATTGAGGATATTCTTCTAATACCTGATCTCTAATCATGACAGCTGAATTATGTGTTCCTGACAATTCAGATGAAAAGGCAATGTACAGTCCTTCTTCTCCGGATTTCGCAAGTTCTTCAAACAGAGTGATAAATTGCTCGGGTGATGCTTGTGACGTTTTCGGATGCTTACCTGAGCGAATGGCAGCATAAACCTCAGTTGAATTAATTGTTTCAACATCCAAGTATTCTGCTTCCTCAATTTGAACACGTAAAGGAATTAGGGTCACAGGATTCGTTTCGTAAAATTCTTTCGGTAAATCGCAGGCACTGTCTGCAAATATTCTCATTTCCATCCCCCAAATAATTCTTGTCTTTTTTTATAAGTTTAAACGTTGTTGTAAGTAGTTCGCAATACCGTCCTCGTTATTCGTACCGGTAACTTCATTGGCTAATGATTTCAAAGGTTCAATCGCGTTCCCCATTGCTACGCCTGTCCCGGCATATTCAATCATTTCTAAATCATTGTCTTCATCCCCAAATGCAATGATTCGATCTTGAGGAATGTTCAAGTGTTTAGATACATGGGCGAGCCCAACAGCTTTGCTTAAACCGCTTCGAACGATTTCTATGACATGCCAAGGTGCACCCCAACGTCTATGATCAATTACTTCAGCGTGAACATCATGTAAGTGTTGTCGAATGGCAGAGACTTCCGATTCTTCTGCATGAATGAGTATACTCGTTGGGTCCGCTTTTAAATAATTGCGAATATCACCGGTTGTTATTTGCGGATTACCGAAGCTGAATATATCGAGCAGTTTTTCATCATGATAATGTAAGTATACATCGTCCATAACCTCGGCAATAATATTGTGGAATTTAAAATCGTGTAGAGCGTCAATGACTTCATTTACCACCTTTAAGTTAATCGGCTCATGGACGGTTTTAAAACCTTTATCCAAAGGATGGTGAACAAACGCACCGTTAAAATTCACGATCGGCGTTTCAATTTTTAGTTGTTGATAATAAATTTCGCTTGCTCGATAAGGTCGACCGGTCGCAATCATGACCTCATGTCCATTTTCACGAGCTTTATTTAACGTGTGTAAAGTTTTTTCTGAAATGACTTTCTCATCAGTCAATAAAGTTCCGTCTAAATCCAAAACAATTAAATGTGGTTGCATGATGTAGAACTCCTTTCCTTCTATATAAAGTGTATCTTCACATAGAGGAATCGTCAAAAATATCCAACTCATTTTTGAACTTTCAGAAATACTTTGCTACGATAATAGTATGTTGAGCTAAAAGGATGTGTAATGCATGATTGTTGATCACGAAAAGTGGAGCAATATTCCTCTTTTGCATGTATATAAAGAAGAATATAAAAACGAACAAGTTCCAGTAGTTTTCTTTTTACACGGTTTTACGAGTGCGAAGGAGCATAATCTTCATTATGCCTACCAGTTAGCTGAAAGAGGAATGCGTGTTTTATTGCCAGATGCGCATTTACACGGTGAACGTCATGAATCTTTGGATGAAATCCAATTATCATTAAGATTTTGGGAAATTGTTTTAACTTCTATTGAAGATGTCAAAACTCTAAGAAGTGAATGTATCAATCGTCAGTTATTATCGGACGATACAAAAATAGCGCTTGCAGGTACATCAATGGGTGGCATTGAAACATTAGGTTGTTTGAAAGTGTATCCATGGGTAGATGTCGCAGCCGTGATGATGGGGTCACCGGGTTATGTCCAACTAGCGAAAGCACAGATGGCACAATACGAAGCACGTGGCTTTAAACTGCCAGTAACTGAAATCGAGCGTAAACAAATTTTAGAGACGCTAAGCAATTTTGACTTAACGAAAAATCCAGAAGCGTTAAATGGACGACCTGTTTTCTTTTGGCATGGTCAACAAGACACGGTCGTTCCATACGAACCAACATATAATTTCTATAACGCCATCAAAAAATCGTATGCGGAACATCCTGAGCGATTCCAATTTAAGTCAGATCAACTAGCAGGACATGCTGTTACACGAAAAGGATTACTGGAAGCAACGGATTTTCTGGCAGAGTATTTGTCAGTCTAACCGCGATTTGATATGATGGAACTATACCAGATTCGGAAAGGGGTATGAATATGGATCAAGATATGCGCGAAAGCATGATGGGTGCACTTGAAAACGTGATTGACCCAGAACTTGGGATTGATATCGTTAATTTAGGTCTAGTTTATGACGTCGATTTGTCTGAAGACGGATTTGCAGTTGTAACGATGACGTTAACATCATTAGGTTGCCCAATGGGACCAATGATCGTTGATATGGTTAAGACATCATTATATGAATTACCGGAAATCAAAGAAGTGGACGTTAATATTGTTTGGACACCAGGTTGGTCAAAAGACAATATGTCACGTTACGCTAAAATGGCACTCGGTGTCAGATAATATAATGTGCATACAGTCCTATGATTCAGTGAAAGCTGAGTTGTAGGGCTTTTTTTGATTTCATTTGATGAGCTTGCACATTCGAGTTTTTATGTACGAAATCAAGAGTATAAACGAATAAAAAATGTTGATTTCCATTGCGTCGGACGCTTTCCGCGGGCAAGACTTCAGCCGCTTCCCTCGCGGTGCTCAGTCCAGGGTCTTCAGTTCTTGCTGATTCCGCTGGAAAGATTAGAACCATGGTTCTAATCTTTGCGACGAAGCTAGCGCAGCGATGCAGGAGCAGATGTTTACGCCGTCTCCATTTCAATAACTTGAAATCCGTTAACTCTTTTAAGAAATCTATGCCCTAAACCTGAAATTCTTCAATAGATAACGCTACTTTAACAGATCAAATTAGTTTTGAAAAACATTTACAAAGTACAGATTTTCATTCGAAATCACTTTTCTTTACAGTTTTCCATGTTCAATCGTATAATAGTCAAAAAAGGTCAAACTTTGAGGAGTGGGATGTATGCAACAACAAAATGAACAAAAAAAGCCTCT
>JAHIWI010000376.1 GCA_018816185.1 Bacillota bacterium | reverse complement strand
TCTTGTCTAATAAATGGCTCAGTTGGTGATGAAATAGAGTTGAATTCTATTACTAAAGGTACACCTTTTTTATCCACTGCATGTTTAATCGTTGCCCATTCTTTTGCAGTTAATCCCCCACTAATTCTGCTATCAGTTCCATCTACTTTCGATTCGTAAACGCCATATGTATCTGCTACATAGATGAAATCAGCATGACTAATGTCATCTTCTAAATCCTTTACCGTTAAGTTCCCATCCTTAAAAATTGTGCCAACATAGTCTTTTTTATCATCAAAGGCATTGCCATCTTTGTTTTTAAAATGTAAATGATTAAGCAGCCAAACAAGCCCCTTATGTTCTCTTGTATCATCGTTAGCCACGGTTTTATCTAAAATGACAATATCTACTTCCTTAAATTGTTGATCTTGCCAATACCAAATGACGAACGGCAATATTAATATTAAGAGAAAAGGAATTATCCACTTTAAATATCTCAAAAAGGCTCAACTCCCGCTCATCTATTTTCTATCATTGTACATGATTTTAGCACTATATTCGATTATGAATATTCTGAATAAATTCCAAGAATATCATGCTATTGTTCTATCTTTTGATATAATGAGGTTACATTCAAGCATGTTGGGAGAGGTAAAATGGAAAAGTCTTATAGCCAAATGCTTACACAGCGAATTGAAAAGATGGTCGAATCATGGGAAAAATGCGAACAAGTTTCACATACAGAAATGTACCGTTTTTTTCATGGTCTAAAAGGTACTGCTGGTTCAATTGGTTTAATGGAATGGTCGAATGTCGCTGAAGACTTAACCCATCTATATCACCACCAAGATGAATCTCATGTCTCCGATTTTCTTAGAGTAACTGCTATAGAAGAAATGAAAAAACTTATTGTACCTGATGATAAGCTTTTAGCAGATGCTGAAGTTGCAAGCAGTAGTGAAAAGAAGTTTTTTATGCTCTTAATAGATCAAGATATTGATTTTGTTACATTAGTTAAAGAAACGATGGAAAAAGAGGGGATAAATGTTTTAATTGCTCCAACCGCGAAAAAAGGGATGGAAATGTTTTTCACATTACAACCTAATTTTGTGTTAATCGATTTATCTCTACCTGATGAGGATGGGTTGAATGTTTTAAAGCAAATTGCTTCTCAAGCTCGTCAACAGTTTATTCCTATAGCCATTACTTCTTCTAATGCTACGAAGCATAAAGCGAAATTAGCATATGAGTTGGATGCAACAGACTTTATAGGCAAGCCTTTAGATATGGATATATTCATTCCTTTTGTAAAAAATCGCATACTCAATAAAGAGAAAATTTTACAGTTTATCACTAAAGATGAATTAACAGGTGCCTATAATCGAAAACACTTAACGAGTACTGCCCCCTATCATATCCAAATGCATCTTCAACTGGGTAATGCTCTATCATTGGCAATGATTGATTTAGATCATTTTAAGAAAGTAAATGATACATATGGCCATCTGATGGGAGATGATGTGTTAAAAGTTTTTGCACAGACAATCCGTGAAGAGTGTGAAAGCGATGAACTACTATTTAGATATGGTGGAGAAGAATTCACAATTTTATTTTTAAACAAAACTGGCGCTGAAGCGGAAGCAAGATTAACGAAAATAAAAATGGCCTTTACGGAAAAAGTGTTTTTGCATGGAACATCTCCATTTCAAGTAACATTTTCGGCAGGTATTTCAATGCTAAAGCCAAATCAAACCCAACTTACTGAACTATTAGATGAGGCAGATTATGCCCTCTATCAATCCAAACATAATGGGAGAAATAGGATTACTCTTTTTGCTGAAAAAGGGGTTATCGAGTTGCATAAACGCCCTCTAAACATTGCCATTATTGATGATGACGTAATCGTCCGGAATTTAATTCATTCACATTTTTCAAATTGGAAACATCCTCGGTTTGAAGTTGTGATTAATGAGTATTCGGATGGACTCGATTTCCTTAACTCGGATTGGTTTCACGAAGGAGAAGACCATGTTTTACTACTAGACAGTCAAATGCCAAACGTGATGGGTGTAGAAGTTATTGAAAATGTTAGAGAAATTTATCCTGCTAAAAACGTATTAATCACAATGTTATCTGCCCAAAAAGATGAAGAAAAAATTTTACAAGCTCTGCAATTAGGAGCTGATGACTACTTATTGAAACCATTTCATACACGTGAAGTGATTATGCGAATACAACGCTTGGCCGAAAGACTATTTCTATCCTAAGGAGATACGGATGAATGGATACGAAGAAAAGAATATTAATTGCTGATGATGACGATATTATTCGGATGTTGCTTGTGGATTCTTTAGATCATGAAGGATGGGTGATTGAAGAAGCCGAAAATGGTAAGGTTGCTTTCGATATGTTAAATCTAGGTTCTTTTGATTTGGTCATAATAGATTGCATGATGCCTTACTTAACGGGAATGGATGTTATTGCACAACTGTCTGACAATATTAAAGATAACTTAACTATTATTATGTTAACCGCTAAATCTCAGCAAACAGATAAGGACCTTGCGATGACTTCAGGTGCCAATCATTTTATTCAAAAACCTTTTAGTCCAGCTGCATTATATGAGCTAGTAGATTCCTTGTTGAAATAAGAAAAGGGTGTCCCAAAAGTCATTTACGACTTTCGGAACGCCCTTTTCCACCTAATTAGAAAGTAAAATTTCTTAAATAAATTTGCGACAGCTTTTTCTTATTTAGACAGTGGCCATAGAACATGGACTGATGTTTCTACATCTTTTGTCGATGTAATCCAAACACGTCCGTTATGATACTCTACGATCTCTTTTACAATTGATAGTCCGAGGCCGGTTCCACCAATTTTTCTGGTTTCACTATTATCAATTCGGTGAAACTTCTGAAATAAATTAGGAATGTCTTCGGGGTGAATACCTAGACCATAATCTTGTACAACCATCTTTAAGTAGTCTTCTTCTTGTGACAAACTAATTTTAATTTCAGTTTGATCAGGTGAGAACTTAATGGCATTACTTATTAAATTTAAAATCACTTGCGTAATTCTTTCAACGTCTGCCAACACTGTGGTGTTTTCAGCTAGATTATCAATTAAAATGGTGTGACTTTCTCGGAAAGAATAGTTTTGAACAAGATCAACTAATAAATCTTCAACAATAACTGCTTTTAAATGATAGTCTGTTTTTCCGCTTTCCATTCGTTGAACATCTAAGAAATCATCGACTAATTGAGACAATCTTTTCGATTCTTTATGAATCAAATCTACATATTTTTCTTTTCGCTCATTTGCCCCTTTGTTCGTTAACAACAATTCGGAAAAACCTAGTATGCTCGACAGTGGGGTTCTGAGTTCGTGACTGACCGTATTAATTAATTCGTTTTTCAATGTGTTTATTTCATGTTCTTTCGTTATATCTCGATTTACAAATATCGTGCCCGTTTTGTAACCTTCAGTCATGATGCATGCTGCGTATAAGTTGATGACTTTTATACCCTTACGTTTAAATGTATATTGGATTCTTCGTACATCCGTAAATTTTTCACGAATGGCTTGATTATAAAACTCGATAATCTCGTCTTTATTTTCGGCAAATCTTTCAAACAAAGTGATCCATGTATCAAATGGAGTCCCTTTCTCATACTCTCTTTCTCCAGAAAGTAAATCATATAAAGCCTGGTTATATTGCTGAAGCTCTCCTTGTGGCCCAACTAGGAAAACTCCTTCCTGAATGGTTTTAACGATACTCTCATTTAAGTTACGCTCATATTGGCTATCTTGATATAACCTAATTCTTTCGAGCGATAAACTCACTCTACTTAATAGACCTTCGATATCTTCTATGTCCGTTTCGCTAAAGAGTCTACCTATGCGACTACAGCAAAAAATGGCAATAATTTGTCCACTTTCATCCTTCAACGCATGAAACAAATCATTAACTAACGTTCCTTCAGGAGCTAATCCAAGCTCAATGGAACCTTCTCTAACTATAGAAAATGAATTTTCAAGTTGTAGTCGTTCTACAATATAATCGTATCTATCCTCTATGAATCTTCTATATAATTCATCTGTCATTCCGCTAGACGAACTTTCGAGACCTTCCTCTAACCAAAGAAAACTAATGTCCAATTGAAACGTTTGATGAATATATTCTTGAACTAGTTTAACCACTTCTTGTCTATTCAACGAAAAGGTCAACATATGATTTAATTTATTCAAGACTTCAAGACGATTTTTTGCAATTTCTTGATTTCCAAGAGACGCTTCCAGTTTGGTTTGTCTCACTTGTAATTCATCTTGTTGCATCAATAATTCTTCATTTTGTGCCATTAAATCTTCTTCATTCACACGAATGGTTTTCATTAACATTATGAGAGAGCTATTTAAAGATCCAATTTCATCTTTTCGTATCAATTCGGGTAGTTGAATTTGCCCACTATCTCCAAATTCTTCAGCACCCTTTTTCATTTTTTCAAGAGGCTCTACCATTTTCTTTAAGGTGTAATAAAAAATACTCAACAGGATGAAAAATAAGATTAATGAAAAATAAATAATAAGGGTATTTAGTGTACGAGATTGATCAATCAGTTGATCAGAAATACGTTCTCGTGATAAATTTGCTTGATTGTGGAAATCTATTGTAAAGGAAAGAATTTTATTCACTGACGCATTCACACCATTATTAGATTGATTCCTCAAACTCTCGTAATCATTTGCTTGAACATGAGAAATAGCTTCTGGTAATGCTTTGGTTTCAAAATTGACAACAAAAACCTCTAATTCTTCCATTAATTCTTGCTCTTCCGTCGTTAAGTCAAAACGTTTTATGTCATCAACAGATTTCTTAAGTAAGTAAAGTTCATTATAAACAAGACTTAGCTCTACCTCATTTTGAAATGCATAATAACCTCTTGCTCTAAAAAAGACGTTTTTTAATGAGTCTTCAATCTCATTTACAACATCGTCTTTTTTCTTGATATAATCCCGTTCTTCTCTTAATTCTTCTTGTTTCTGATCTAATAAATAAATAGCAGTAACACCCGAAACTAAGAGGAAAAGTCCTATCGTTAAAACAGTAAACAAGTATTTTCTTCGTATACTCTCATTAAATTTCAAAAATACACCTCTCTCTACGCTCGACTAACGCCATGTTTTAGTAAATCAATAATAGCATCTAGCTCACGCAAAACGGACTCTTTATCGAGAATTAATTCGTTATATTTTCCAGCATATTGTGAAATTAGACGTTGAGCAAACCTGTCTAGTACTGTCCGTATAACATCCTCCACCAATGAAATGTCGATGCCCTCTCGTAAACGATAAGTTTTAAGTAACCCATAAATAGCCTGGTCACTTAAAGGTTTCATTTCTTGAGATTTTTTCATAATTAGTTGATGAATTTCGTCGCTTAAAGATTTCGGTGCGTTACTAAATGCTTGTATTAACAATTGATATTCCAATGGATATTTTATAGCAGCTTTTATTTTAGTT
>JAHIWI010000375.1 GCA_018816185.1 Bacillota bacterium | reverse complement strand
TTGAGAAGCCAGCAAACATAACAGTCGCGAGCTGCATAAGTAAGCTCAGGGATTCAAAACTTGTCATAAGCATGACCTCCCTTCTCCTGAAAGTGACCAGCCTGTCCATTACCAGCGATTGTTCACTAATTATACCACAAATTAGAATGTATGTTCGTATTTTTGAATAAAATAAGAGAACAACTTAGATTTAAATCCAAAATTGTTCTAATTTCTTGCGTCGATGTCATCATTCCTCTTTTCACTAATAATAACGTTATTCCTGATATGATAATTCGTATTGGGATATGGAAGACTAATTCGTATGACTCCGTCAAAGGGGACAGTGATAACCGATTAAATCCCAACACTGAAGTAGAAAGAATTAATGAATAGATAACAACATATAAATGGGATCCGTATTTTGAAGCAGAAGCTTAATTTCTAATAAAGTCGACCAAGTGATTTTTGTTTATAAATCATCACAATCATGCGCTGCCTTTGTTTCTCAATCGTATGTACAGATGCATTCACAACGATTTCTACTCCGTTGTCATATTGAAGAATTGTAGATTTGTCCGAATGTTTTTTTGACTTAAAAGAATGATTAAATATCCACATACATTCAGCATTCAAAGGTGACATAGTTGGAAAAGCAAATATGCCATTTTCTGCAACAAGCAAAGGTGTTTTTCTGTGAAATGAAGTTTGGTAACGAGAGGCTTGAATACGACCTTCATAAGTCGAAAAATAGCGCATGCAAGCTAGATTTAAGAGTTCTAGTTGTGAGAACGAGGATGTGTAAGAACCATGTGTCGTAATGATGTGTGTTTTTAATGCATTTTCGAAGATAGGTTGGACGACCAGAGTGTCTGTGTCAATCCGTAAAGAGTCACAAGTGCGCAAGAAACAACCTCCTAAACATGATAATTTGAATGTAGCACGACAAAAGTTTTTTAACAAGTCGAAAAATACATATTATTTGGAATTTTTGTAGGTTCATTGGATATTTATTGTGTGTCGAAACAAGACGTTTCCTCTAGAGAAACATCACAAAATACGATTCGAATGAATTGGTCCTATCTATTAAACTGAAGCCACCTGGGAATAAAGAAGCGTGCACGCTCCAAAGGAAACATCCGGTGGAGAATTTTGAAGAAGTATTAGCACAATACGAACCAATGATTTATGCATGTATCCGAAAACTACGGATCTATAAAAATCACTCAGAATTTGTTCAAGTAGGTCGAGTTGGTTTATGGAAGGCACTTCAACGATATGAAAAAGAACGAGGAGACTTTGCTCCGTTCGTATATCGTTCAATCTATGGCAGCATATTAGATGAATTGAAAAAATCTCATGCCAATGAACAACAAGCCGTGCCAACTGAGAGTGATGTGTTAGAAAGAATCATTGGGTTTAAAGAGGAAGTAGTTGACCAAAATAAATTCATAGCAGAAGCTCTATCTCATTTGAATCCTACAGAAATACAATTGATTCAGCTTATATTTTTAGAAGGATTCTCTTTAGACGAAGCTGCAAGTAGATTAGAGATGTCGAAAGAAAGTTTGAAGAAAAAGAGGCAACGTACGCTGAAAAAGTTGAGAAACCACATGAAGGTACCTGGCGCCGAAACATTCATGAAAGTTTGAACAATTGATATAATTCAAGAAAATACAAAAAATACTGTTTTATTTTGAATAAAAGAGGTATGTTAAAAGAGAATAGATATCGAATTTAACTTACCTATTTTGAACTCGAAAAGGAGCAAGCACCGTATGCATCAAAATTCTCATTTACATGATTACTTATTAGATAAAGCAATGCAACTTACAGAAGACTGGTATGCAGCAATTGACAAAACAACTGCAGAAGGTGTATATGCTTCTACGGATCCAAAAGTCATTGAAACGTTAAAAAATCAAAACTTTAGATTCCACCAAAACCTAATCGCCATTTTCATAAAAGAAGAAGAGACATTTTTTGAAGAATTCGAAGAATGGATACTCGAAATTGCAAGAGATTCTGAACATTTACGAACGCCTACTCATGTCATCTTTAACGAATTTCTAAAAGTGCAAGATCAGTATTTAGACATGCTCAGAACTTATTCGATTGAGAATAAAGGGAAATACACAACAGAAGAGATTTTTACGTGGGGTCAATTAATCATCAAAGCGTTCGGACGAATTACCTCTCGATTCGTTAAAGAGCATGATGCATTAGCTTTGAAACGCTTAACAAGCCAGCAAGCAGTT
Source organism: Bacillota bacterium (assembly GCA_018816185.1). Taxonomy (GTDB): domain Bacteria; phylum Bacillota; class Bacilli; order Bacillales_A; family Planococcaceae; genus Paenisporosarcina. The sequence continues at coordinate 2,711 of JAHIWI010000375.1, read as the reverse complement.
ATTAATGAATTAAGTGCTCCTGTCATTCGTCTACACAATGGAATCGGATTATTGCCAGTAGTAGGAGATATCGATACGCAACGTGCTAAATATTTACTTGAAAACACATTGATGGAATGTGGGAATAAAAAAATTACACATTTATACGTTGACCTTTCTGGTGTCACCATGATTGATACAATGGTTGCGATGCAAATTTTCCAGCTAATTGATGCATTAAGAATTGTCGGAGTGGCAACAACACTGTCCGGTGTTCGTCCTGAAATTGCAATGACCGCCGTTCAACTTGGCGTAAACTTCAATGAAATTCAAATCACCGGAAACTTATCTCAAGCTTTAAAATTATAAACAATGAAACCTTTGTCCAATGGATGAAGGTTTCTTTTATTACAAGAAGATTAAATGTTGGGAATCGTGTTTAAATTTAAATTCACTTGGGGTAGATAGAGTGTACAACAAAAAACACTTAGGAGGTTCCACCATGAGTAATGAAATGAACCGAAGAATTGAAGTAGCTCGCACAGAGGAAGAATTGTATAACAAACTTGAGACGTTAACATCACAAGGGTATAAAGAAAGGGATATTCATGTGGTTTCGAAAGATCACGGTCATATCCACACATTAAATAAACACTCAGAAGTTTCCACACATGAAGCGGGAACGGCGATGGATAAATTCAAGTCTTGGTTCACAGGCGAAGATGCTGTAACAGAAGGACTTCGTAAACTGAATTTAACAGAAGAAGAAAAAGGACGTTATTCTCAAAATATAGCGAATGGCGGATTCCTTCTTTACACAGACCATGTAGTAACGGATGCGAAAGACCATCAAAACGAATTCGAAGAAGGTTATGACACATTTGGTGCGACTGGAAATAGTTACGAGTCATATCATGGCGAAGAGCGCTCAGTTGTTACAAATGAGCCTGGTTTTGAAGAACGTATTCAAAGCGAAGACCCACAATTGACGGCAACATCAGGTACAGCTTTTGTGGATACACGCTTCAATGAAACTGAACGAAACGAAACACCAGCAAATGAAACAACGACATTTGGTGCAGAAGAACCTCGTGGCGAATACAAATTCGAATCAAAACACGATGAGCCGCAAAGTGACTATGCAAAAGAACAAGGTTTCAGCCCGTCCAACAATGAGTTAGTGAATGAAACAGATGGTCGTTTTGACGAACCAATGGATCGCTTTGAAAGAGGGGAAACGTTTGCAACTAGTCCGAACTTAGCAAGAGAAACGGATCATATCGGTCATTCGATGCAAGAAGACAAAGTGACGCGTGAACACCGTCCAACGATTAATGAAGCAAACGAAGGTGCAGAATTTAAAACGAATGAGCGCGCTGAATTTAATACAAACGAACCAATAACTGAAAATCGTAAAACAGAAGGATTCCAATCTCCAGGAACTGATCCGAATTTAGGACCAGCTGCATTTGGAGATGTTGAAAACGAAATGCCTTCTGGCGAAATGAAACATGATTTTGAGAAAGATCCACGTATCAATGACGAAAAATTCGAGTCTGGCTATGAAACAAGTGGAGACGGCAATGCTTTCTCATTCGACACCGACTCAACAAACAATGAAGTCCTTACAGGCGGTGTTGATGATGACGAACAAGAGTTGGCTAATGATCAATTTAAAGAAAAAATTGATAAAAACCAATACCGTTCAGATCATAATCCACCACCAACAACAAAACTATTTTAATCTAACGCATATAAGGTGACCCCACCATATATAGATGAAACGCCCTGCAGATCAAAGAGTCTGCAGGGCGTGTTTTTTTTGTCATGAATTTCATGTCATTCTCCATTTCGCGGGTGGCATTCAAGGATTAGGTGTCACATTCTAGTATTCACGATTTCCAAACTATTGGAACCCGAAGAAATGGTGCCAGTTTGAGAATCGAACTGGCACGTTTGCTGTTGCTAGTCTGCCAGCTTCATAGTGTGTATTCTCCATTTCAAGGGTGACATTTAAGTAATCACTTTTTAAACAGAAGTTGGAGAAATAAATAGAATGAATAAATGTTAAATTAATCGAAAAAATATTATTAATATAATAGTGATCTAAACGCAACTTTAATTCGTATTTATTTGTGTACATCCTTAGTCCCGTATGGAAGTTTTAAAGTATAGGTTAAAGGGAACACATTGAGATAAGTAGGAGAAATACTAATTATAGTATAATTAGCATACATAAAAGGGGGTGTTCAGGATGATTACGCAAAAAAGTTCACAATATTTTAATCAATTGGACAAGGTGGCTGAAGATGTCATAACTTTACTAAGTGAAACAATGGATGTTAACACAATATTTTTAGCAAGTAATGATCGGTACTCCAATTTTATCGTCAAAGCGTTTAACCGAAAAGCAGCCTTATTAAAAGAAGGAGAGAAAACTCCTTTTGAAGATGTTTTGTGTAAACTCGTGGTCGATAATGATTCAGAACCAATCGTTATAACCAATCTAGCTGAAAATGCCTTGACGATTAATCATCCTGTCACCTTAAACGTTGGAAATGGGTGTTTTCTAGGAGCGCCTATTTACAAAAGTGATGGAGAAATTTACGGCACAATTTGTGCTTTCGATACAAAACCTTATGATTTTACCGCTTATGATGTTCGACTGATTAAAACGTTAAGCTCTTTATTAAGCCAAACGATCATCCTGGAAGATCTAATGTTACACGATC
>JAHIWI010000374.1 GCA_018816185.1 Bacillota bacterium | reverse complement strand
TCTTGTTAAATATGATAATATCCAACCGCCAACAACACTGTAGAACGATAGAATAATGAACGAGAAGAAAAATCCTGAGTATCCAATAATAGACCATTTTTTTCCCGGTGCTAATTTTTTCAATGTAGTCACTGCATCTGCCTGGCCTTTTCGACCAATGACAAATTCAGCAAGCAATATAGGTAGTCCGATTAACATCGTGCTGATGATAAATAACAAAACAAATACGCTACCACCGTTTGTTCCTGCCATATATGGAAACTTCCATATAGCTCCTAGTCCAATAGCGCTTCCGGCTGCTGCTAGGACGAAGCCTATTTTCGATGCAAAATGATCGCGATTTGCCATGTTTTCCACTCCCTTAAAATATAAAGATTTTCTCATTCTACACGACAGGTTATAAAAATAATAGAATTTTTTGAAACATTATGTGAAAAAGAAACGTATTACAAATATAGACAGCAAGGAGGGGGCTTCATGCAAGATACAGAAATGGTTAATCATGCACAAAATGGGAATCTAATTGCGTATGGCGAATTAATGGAACACCATCATCGAACGGTCGAAAAATACGCCTTTCAATGTGGAGTAAAAGTAGATGATATTCAGAGTGTAACCCAGGAAGTTTTTATTAAACTGTATAAATCCTTAGGTGAATTTCAAAGTTCTGATTTTACACCTTGGCTATATAAACTAACATTAAAGGCCACCCGTGATTATCATAAAAGAGAAAAGCGAGGAGAAGAAGAAGAGCAAGAATTACAAAGAGACGAACATTCAACTCGATTACCCCAATCGAGGATTTTAGTGTTTGATGAAGATCGAGAACTTCATGATGCTATTCAACTATCAGAAGAGAAATACAGAAATCCACTCGTTTTGTTTTATTTCCAAGATCTTACATATGTTCAAATTGGTGAAATTTTAAATATCCAACCATCTGAAGTTGAATCAAGACTGACGGATTCGCGTGAGAACATTAAATCATCACTTGAAATATTAGACGACAAACAATTTGAACAGAATTTGATTTTATTGAAAAAATCATACAAGCGAGTCCCCACAAAATTTAATGTAGATGAAGTTCTTCGACAAATAGAATTAGTAAGAGGTATTGGGGAAGATTCAATTTCTCAGGAAAATGTAAGTAAGTCAAATAAGCATAAGTTAAATGTTTGGGCAGTGGGGTTAGCTAGTGTCTTGTTAATAGGGATTCTAAGTATTTCATTTTTAAAAGATGATAAAACACCAAATCGTGAGGTCGCAAATGCTGCTGACACTATGAGTGTTGACGACTTTAATAAGTCTTTTGAAGAACAAAAGACTACGTATCGAAATACACTTGGCTTAACAGAAGAAGAATTTAATCAAATTGAATTTGTAAAAATGGCTAATCAATTATTTGCCCTTAATTTTAAAGAGGATCGTTCAGATAATGAATCTAGTAGTACATCCATGGATGAACGGTATGAAGAAGTGTTAGATGTGTTAAAAATACCTTCACAAATGATCAATGATGCAACTGCTGAGGGACAAATGTCTGAAGAAGAAAGCGCGATCTTTATTGATGAGATGAATACCAAGATTGATTATTTAACTACGTATTATAATTCAGTATTAGAAAAACATCGTGAAATATTGAATACTGCAAAAATGGGTGGAAAATTGGATGCGAGTTATTTGCTGGCGAATCGTTATGATTTGCCTGATGAGGTTGAAAACCTTATAAATAATGCAAACACTCAAGGGATTTCTATAAGAGTTGCAAGAGACAAAAATAGTTATCAAGCATTCTTCGAGTTCCCAAATCATTGGCAAAATTTATATGAAACCATTCAGTATCCATCCATCTCATTATTACAGATGAAATCTATGGTCCCTTTTACATATGGGGGAGAGTTAATCTTAACTCCTTTAGAATCTGCCATGTATCTAAATCAACTAGAGCACACTTTATTAAGTACGAAACATCGCAATTCTCTATATTCTATTATGAAATCACAGTATGAAGATTTAGCCTATACGTTAATTTTCGGGGCAAGTAACACGGAAGTAATTACGAATGGTCGTGTTAGTTATGAATTCCAAGCTGTCTGGAATAGTTTACGATACAGTTATGGCGATTCACCTATGAAATACTTCATTAGACCAATGTTTGAATCAGTAAGCGACAATAATTGGGAAGTAAATGAAGCGTATCGAAGTTTAAACTTTAATGACCTTAAAGTAGCCTTTACACTTGCAGAAAATGGTGACCTAGCAGCCATTATGCCTAAAGAAGTAAGTGGGGCAAAATCTACTACAATCAATTGGCCAAACAGTGAAGTAGAGCAAAAGGTAGCGGAATCGATCGAGAATATTGATTTATCACACATCAGTCAAATTGTTGGATTGAGTCCAATCGAAAGTGTTGTCTTGTATCAACACGCCCAGGAAGAAAAATTAAGAGGAATCAATCAACAACTTTTATCATTCATGAATTTTACTGATCATGAGAATTTCGAGAAAGTGATGAATAGTTGGCTAAACTATGAATTGATTCCAAAAGAAGCAACGAGTCTTCGTTATCAAGACGAGAATACTTTTGAACAGCATGGCAACTTTGTAGGTTCAGTCGATGTATTGAATGGAGATCAAGTGATTCGTACAATTCCCATTAATCGAAGTCACCAGGGAGTATGGACAATCGATGCAAGCTTAAGTTATTTGCTTTATAGTGAGCCACATGTAGAAATTAATGAACAGACAATCAAAGATATTCAAGATCTCTATACTCGTTTTAAAGAAAATTACGATTACACCATTTTAAAAGATGTAGGAGCAACAATGGTTGCCGGAATTTATCTTGAAGCAGCAAGTCAAGGAGATTTAAATACACAGTATGAACTACTATTAAAAGGTGAGAATACTCCAACTCGAGAAGAATTTATGTCAAGTCCATCAGATACAGAGACCGATTGGAAAAAACAATATCACTCGATGGAATCGCATCAACACTACCCATTGGATGAACCGCTGTTAAGCAGAGATAAAACCGATGAATTTGATGTAACTGCATGGCTATACATTAAACCTGAATTAGTTACTAACGAATTCTACCGAAATGGTATCCAAATGCGGAAAACGGTTGATGGGTGGCGCGTTTACTATATGCCAATCCAATGAGTCTTTTGAGTTATTTCCTAGTTTATGGTATAATCTACTATGGCCTTAAGGTAGATAGGTATATATTTAATACTAGGAGAGATTATTATGACAAAGAAGTATGAAGTTGGAGATGTAGTCGCAGGTAAAGTTACTGGCGTTCAGCCATATGGTGCTTTTGTTGCTTTAGACGAAGAAACACAAGGGTTGGTTCATATCTCTGAAATCACATATGGTTATGTGAAAGAAGTGAGTGAATTTTTATCAGTGGGGCAAGAAGTTGAAGTGAAAGTTTTAGAAGTGGACGAAGAAGCGGGTAAAATCAGCCTTTCAATTCGTGCATTACAAGAACGCCCACCGGTTATTCGTAAAGAAGACAAGCCGAAGAAATCTTTACAAGCTCGTGTAGATGAGCGAGATTCTGAAGGGTTCAATTCATTAAAAGACAAATTAGAAGACTGGATCAAACAATCTGGTCAATGAGTAAAAGCGAGCATCTCTTTATTGAGATGACTCGCTTTTTTTATTTCTTCATTTTCCTTAAGCGGTATTGCAAGTTTTGTCTACTCATCCCAAGAGCATTTGATGCTTTCGTTACATTCCCTTCAAACATCCCCATGACTTTTTGTAAGTAGTACACTTCAGCTTCTCTTAAGTATTCGTCTAACGGCAACAAGTCTTTTTCAGATTGAACGACAAAGTCTTCAGCTCTTTTTAGTGGTTCTCTTATTTCTTGAACCTTGAGTTTGAAATGAAGCGGTAACATCTCAAATGTTACAAGTTCTTCTGTCGTGATCATGGATGAAATCTCATCTAATAAAATTTCGACTTCTTTTAAATTCCCTGGCCAATCGTATGAATGGAACAATTCGCGAACATCAGGGGATAGTCCATGAATAATAGATCCAAAACGAACTCGATGTCTGGCAAAATAGTCATGAACGAATGGATCAATATCTTCTCTCCGTTCTCGTAATGGGGGAACATATATCGTCATAGTGGTAAAGAAATAATATAAGTCTTTTAAAAGCTCTCCTGAGGCAATTAAATCGATTGGGTCTGCGCCTACACTTGCCAAAAATAAGTGTCCACTAAGAGTCGGATCATTGACCATTTCAAACAATTGTTGCTGCATAGCTAAAGTTAAAAGATCAATTCGTTCACAGAAGATTGTACTTTCATCAAGAACAACTAAATCTTCTTTTAACTTATTTAGAATCGTTGGATCTGAATTGTGGCAATATAACGTATAAAAATGAACCAAAGGTGGTGACAATTCGTAATGAATGCCTTCAGCCACTAAATCTTTTCCAGTTCCAGCTTCTCCAATCAAAAGAACAGATAATCGAGCAGTTGCAGCCTTTTTTGCAGTCGAGATAACTTGTTTCATGGCATCAGAAACGGCCGTAATAACTGAAAATGTGATTGGTTCGCCATATCTGCGCAAAGGTTGATAAACCAATCGCTCCAACGTCGTTACATCACGAGCTAATTCAACAGCCCCAATTAATACCCCATCTTGAAAGACAGGATACGTATCATTTATTGTTGTGATTTCATGTCCATTACGATTCCAATACGTTTGTTTAACATTTAAGACTTGTTGGCCACTTTGTAGTACTTTTAATAAAGTACTCTCATGTTGGTCAAACTGAAATAGTTCCAATAAGGTTCGGTCTGCTACATCATGTAAATCCAATCCTTCGATATTTTTCATTTTTTCATTGTATAAAATAGTACGTCCATTTTGGTCTATTGCATGTATACCAACGGATATATGGTCACTCGCGAAACGATAAAAAGGTAATAATTCAAGATCTTTATGATTCATTGGAGGTCCACTCCTAACTTTTTTTACGAAAATAAGAAATATCACTTGAAAAACGCAACAATCTTTTGCATTATTATAGATGTAAACGAAATAAAAGTGCAAATTATTTTTGCACTAAAATAAATTATAGGAGGATTCACATGATTCCTTATAAACATGAAGCATTCACTGATTTTTCAAAAGAAGAAAACAAAAAAGCTATTCAAGAAGGTTACAAAACGGTAGCTGGCTATATGGGGCAAGATTTCCCACTAATCATTGGTGGAGAAAGAATCACAACAGAAGAGAAGATTGTATCTTACAATCCTGCAAATAAAACTGAAGTAGTTGGTTCAGTATCTAAAACAACTCACGAATTAGCATCAAAAGCAATGGACATTGCTGACGCTACATTTAATACTTGGAAAAAAGTAAAGCCTGAAGTTCGTGCAGACTTACTATTCAAAGCGGCTGCTATTATGCGTCGTCGTAAATTCGAATTCTCAGCATTGTTATCAAAAGAAGCGGGTAAAACTTGGGTTGAGGCTGATGTTGAAGCAGCTGAAGCAATCGACTTCCTAGAATATTATGGTCGACAAATGCTTCGTTTAAAAGATGGTCACCCAGTTGAAAGCCGTCCTGGCGAATATAATCGTTATGACTACATTCCAATGGGAGTAGCAGTTGTTATCTCTCCATGGAACTTCCCGTTCGCGATTATGGCTGGAACTGCAGTTGCGGCAATCGTAACTGGTAATACAGTATTACTAAAACCAGCATCAACAACTCCAGTTGTTGCTTATAAATTTGTTGAAATTTTAGAAGAAGCTGGTATGCCTGCTGGCGTATTGAACTTC
>JAHIWI010000373.1 GCA_018816185.1 Bacillota bacterium | reverse complement strand
TGCTTCTGCGGCATTGAGTGTGTAGCAGACGTATTTTTAGGGGTATGCGAATAAAATAAGTACTTCAAGCTTGCAGTGTCTAATAAGCCCAATCTCTATTATGAGATTGGGCTATTCTGGTTTAACATAAGATGCTTCTGCTTCGGCAGATTTTGGTGTACTGTTGAATAATTTGGCGTTAACCTTTGATAATTTGGCGTTTGATGAGCGGAATATGGACGTTACGGAGCGAAAATAATATAGCGTATTCCATTGATTTAGCATGCTTCTGTGCAAGCAGAACCATCCTTCAAAACAAATAAAAAAAATTTAATACTTTCTGAAATGTTTTTGAACTAAGAAATTATATTCCCCAAAATATTTTCACATATTCTCTATTATTTTCGTTCCACTTATAAAATAAATCGATTGACTTCTATATCCTTTTAAAACGTATATATTTTTACGATGTGAAAATCTTCCACATTATTTATTTTTGAAATATTTATCTTGAAAAAAATATAAATAGTTATCCAATGTTTTAAATGAGCAACCACTGATCCATTATTATTCGACCATGACCAATGTCGTCGAATAAAAAACAAAAAAAGACACCCATCTCTGGGTATCTTCTTCCAACGAATTATCTAAACCGCACTGGAAAGGGTTTTCCTCGCCAGTTAATTTCTTGAATGTCGTTCATATCTATGGAGATGATGGTGCCATCGACGAGTCGAAGTGTGGCACTTTCGTCATCAAGCTTGTCGACTAAACCTTGAAGACTTTCACCATACTTCATTTGAAAAGTTAAAGGTTTGTATACGTGTTGAGCAAATGGCGAAGTGAAGTAATTCAGTCTCTTCCACATGGTCGATTCGGTCTTCACTTCAGATTCTACTTTCACTTCTACTTCTAATTGCCGTTCTGGAAAGATGGATGTACTTTCTTCGATCCATTTTTTGGTTTTCTTGTGATGTCGATATACTGGAGGTCCACTAACAAAAAGGAGAGGATCAGTTTCCAATGATACAGTCACGTCCTTTTTTGAGTTAGTTTATGCAGACCGTTTACAGAATGTGATATCCGCTGTCGCAGTGGATGGTTTCGCCAGTTATACCGCGTGATAAGTTGCTAAATAAGAATAACGCTGTGTCGCCAACTTCTTCAGGAGTTGTATTGCGACGCAATGGTGAACGCTCTTCGATTGTTTTTAATATGCTATTAAAGTCGCTAACACCTTTTGCAGACAATGTACGAATTGGTCCTGCTGAAATAGCGTTTACACGGATATTATATTGACCAAGGTCAGCAGCTAAATAACGAACTGACATATCAAGTGATGCTTTTGCTACACCCATAATGTTGTAGTTAGGCACGACTTTTTCTCCACCAAGGTAAGTTAATGTTACAATGCTTCCGCCTTCAGTCATTAAAGGTTTCGCAGCTTTCGCTACAACTGTTAATGAGAATGAGCTAATATTATGGGCTAATAAAAACCCTTCTCTTGACGTGTCAGAGAAATTACCAGCTAATTCTTCAGATTTAGCGAAGGCGATACAATGTGCCAAGCCATCAATTTTCCCGACTTCTTTTTCAATCGTAGAAAAACAGTTTTCGACATCTTCATCAATCGTAATATCACATGGTAAAACAATTTCATGTTTCCCTTCAAGTGTTTCAACTAAATCACGAACAGGTTTCTCAAATCGTTCACCTGCATATGTGAAAATTAAATTTGCGCCAGCTTTATCAAGTGATTGAGCAATTCCCCACGCAATACTTCTTTTATTTGCAACACCCATAATGACATACGTTTTTCCTTGTAATGATAAAGACATCTATGTTCCCCCTAAGTTATAACTAATTATTAATACCTGGTACTAATATTACCTCACAAAAAAGAAAAGTGCAATTGCACTTTTCTCGGTTTGGTGTTTATAGGAAAATTAATTTGTGTTATTTAGTGGTCGCCTATTTCTTTTTCCACAGACGACAATGTGGCAAAATGCACATTTTAACTTGATGGATTACAACCATTTCATTTGATTGGAATGGAGGTGGCGACTCCGAGGGGAACAGCATGAGCTTTAGACCCTGGACTGAGCACCGCGAGGGAAACGGCTAAAGCCATGCCCCCCGGAAAGCGTCCACCGCAGTGGAAATCAACGTTTATATTTATACAGACTTTTTGAAAAGGCCATTGTCATCAAAGCTGAGTTAAGAACATGCTTGCTAACCCAAGATAGATTAAGATACTGATAATATCATTAAGTGTTGTAATAAATGGACCTGATGCTACGGCTGGATCGATATTCATGCGGTGGATTAATAAAGGCACAAATGATCCTG
>JAHIWI010000372.1 GCA_018816185.1 Bacillota bacterium | reverse complement strand
CGCCACCTTGCACTACACTAAACAAAATTTCATGATTTTATAAAAACCATTATGAAATCGATTCTCTTCGTTAGTTTTGAATAAAAAGTACAAATTATAGTAATGGATCGTTCAATATGTAGACATTTCTCTATCAAAAAAAGAAAAGGTGATTTTCATGAAGATTGAAGCTTCTATTGGTAATGAAGCCAGAATTTCAAAGTAGCTGTCTTGTGATGTGGTGGCTTAAATCTTTCATAATCTAAAATCAAGTAACCGCTCTTGATTTCCCTGGAAATAAATCGGATAACAATATTTTGGTGTTATATACCAGATCTATTGTTAAACAATCCATGTTTGTATTCTCGTGGTGCGATTCCTGGGGGAATTAGTGCGTGCTTTAGACCCTGGACTGAGCACCGCGAGGGAAGCGGCTAAAGCACGTGCTCCCTGTAAGCGCCAACCGTAATGATAATCACCTGCAAAGTTCTGATGTATAAAAATAGCCATCTCTAAGTCACTAAATGACTTAAGAGATGGCCCTGTAATTATTATTTAGCAAAGATTGCTTTGATTTTTGAAAATACACCTTTACGTTCTAAATCCATAGACATTAATGGAACCGATTCACCTAAAATACGTCGAGCAATATTTCGATAACCTAATGCCGCACGATTAGTAGGATCCATAACTACAGGTTCACCTTTATTAGACGAAGTTATGACGCTTTCGTCATCAACAACAATACCTAATAAATCGATTGATAAATGAGTCGTAATTTCATTAATATCTAAAGCATCTCCAGATTTCATTAAATGTTGGCGAATGCGATTGATAATTAGTTTAGGTGGAGCAATGTCTTCTTGTTCTAACAATCCGATGATACGATCAGCATCCCGAACAGCAGAAATCTCAGGAGTTGTTACGACAATCGCACGATCGGCGCCAGCAATGGCATTTTTATACCCTTGCTCAATACCAGCAGGACAATCAATCACAACATAATCGTAATCGCGTTTTAATTCCGTCACTAATTCTTTCATTTGTTCAGGATTAATAGCGTTTTTGTCAGTCGTCTGTGCAGCGGGTAGTAGAAATAACTTGTCATCAAAACGCTTATCTTTAACAAGTGCTTGATGCACTTTACAACGACCTTCAATAACGTCAACTAGGTCATAAATGATTCGATTTTCTAAACCTAAAACAACATCTAAATTTCTTAAACCAATGTCAGTGTCAATCAAACAAACTTTCTTGCCTTGAAGTGCTAATGCAGTTCCAAGGTTAGCGGTGGTCGTCGTCTTACCGACCCCCCCTTTCCCTGAAGTTATAACGATGGCTTCTCCCACATCAGCTTCCTCCTTTAAATGTAGATAATTGCGGTCTTAATAAACGTAATTCTTGCAAACGATCAATCGCAATAAAACCATTAGCATGTAAATAAGCACATTCCATTTCAGGTTGCTCTGATAATATGGTTAATTCATCCGTCATAATCTCAAGAGCATCAGCAATCATTAAATGTGTAGCTTCTAACCAAGAAGCAGCAATAACAGCATCTGTGTTACCGTTAGAACCTGCGTGAGCAATCCCTTTTAATCGACCAAGCACGAAAATATTTCCGCCTGCAACAATTCGACCGTTTGGATTAACGTCACCTACAACAACTAAATCACCTTCAGCTGTAACAACCTGTCCAGATCGAACAATTCCTACATAAGTTTCGGATTGTCGTTCTAAAATTCGTCGATTGCTTTCTTCCACAGAAATCACATCGCTTTGAACTTTAGAAACACGAAGGTGCGGTGATGTATGAACGCAGGCTATTAGTTCTTTTATTTGTTCTTCTGAACAATATCGATGTCCCACTTGCAATAGAACCTCTGCTTGTCCTTCAATACCTTCGTCAGATACTTTGTTTTTAAGTTCTTCAACTATATCAGCGTAAGCGCATTGATCATCTAGCCGAAGCACTAGGCCGTCTTTTGTCCCTTTAATATAGACAAGTTGCTTTTTCGTCAAATGCGTCACCTCACGCGTAAAATTCGAATTTATGATGGTTGGTTCAAACGTTGAATGAACCTTGCATTTATTAAATACTTAAATGCCCATCCTAGCATAATAAGAAAAATTGAATTGGCAATCATCGTTGGAATCAGTTTTCCATAAACAAAATTGCTCATGGACATATCAGTTAATCCGATTAATAAGAAAAATTGATACAAAACAAACTCAAGTAAAGCTACCAACAATAATGACAATGTGGTCGTGACCAGTAAATGTTGATGAATATATCGAACAATGAAACTCGCAATTAAACATATTAATGGATATAAAAATGAATACAATCCAATAATATCAATGTAAGTCACATCATACAATAGACCAAATACTAAACCGTAAATCATTGCTACATTCCGACTATAGTAAATCGATATAAAAATTAAGTACATAATTAAGAATCGAGGAACTAAAAAACGGTATTCTCCATACAATTCAATTGGAGAAAACAAGCCAAATACCGGTTCTAAAAAAAACAAAACAATGGCGATAAGAGGAACAACGAATCGAATCATGAAGGATCCTCTTCTTTTTCTTCTTCCTCTTCAACAATAACTTCCCCATCAATTCCACTTGCACTAGGCATTGATCTCTTGGCTACCATTACATGATCTAATAATGCAAAGTCTGCTGCTGGTTTGATATACGCCATTTTAGTTAAGCCAAAATCATCAGTTGTTACTTCCGTAATCTCCCCAATATATAACCCTTCAGGGAAGATTCCACCTAAACCTGATGACATAACTTTTTGTCCTGCTTTAATTTCAATATTGGAATCAATTCGTTTAAGTATCAATTCGTTTCTTTCATCATCATACCCTTCAATTAAACCGAACACTTTTTTCTCTCCATCAACTGTTACCATTGCTGAGACTCGATAATTAGGGTTTTGAGTCGATAACAACTCTACTGTTGATGTAAACGATGTCGTTAAAAACACTTTACCAATTAACCCTTGAGAAGTCATGACTGCCATATTAACCTCAACACCATGAATTGTCCCTTTATCAAGTACAACTTTTTCTTCCCACTGATCGGGGTTTCTTGCGATAACTGTTGCTTGAATCGGCTCATATTTTCGAAGGTTTTCTTCTTTGTCTACAATTTCGCGTAATGTCGAATTCTCTAAAGTTAAAACATTTACGTCAGCCTGCAATTTAGCAAACTCTTCTAAACGACTTTTTAATCGTTTGTTTTCATCGTAAGTATTTAACAAAGAATCAACATTTTCGAAAACACCTGTTATGTATTGCGTCGGTTTAGAGAAAATAGATTGTCCAAAACCAACTACATCTTTTATAAATTGTTCAGGTAAAGAAGCATGATCACGATCTCTGAGAGAGAAACTGATCAATGCCACAAGAAAAATCACCCCGACAAGCAACATAATCAATCGCTTATTCGAAAAAAATTGCGGCATTGGAGCAAACCTCCTTAATGTTTAGACTGTTGTCGAATGACATTCATATGATCTAACGCCATACCTGTACCAATTGCCACACAGTCTAAGGGATTTTCTGCGATAAAGACCGGCATACTCGTTTGGTCGCTGATTACTTTATCTAGATTTTTAAGAAGTGCTCCACCGCCAGTTAAGACGATTCCTCGTTCCATCACATCAGCTGATAATTCAGGAGGAGTTTGTTCTAACGTTTTTTTCACACCTTCAATAATTGCAGCAACTGATTCTTTAAGAGCTTCAGCAATTTCTTGTGATGTGATTTCAATCGTTTTAGGTAATCCTGTAACTAAATCACGACCACGAATTTCCATAGTCTCAATATTATCTATCACTTTAGCAGAACCAATTTCCATTTTAATAGCTTCAGAAGTTCGTTCACCAATTGTTAAATTGTACGTTTTACGAATATAACCTGAAATGGCATGATCCATTGCATCTCCAGCTACACGTACTGATTCACTTGTTACAATCCCACCAAGAGATATAACAGCTACTTCAGTTGTTCCTCCACCAATGTCAACAACCATACTACCTGTAGGTTCCCATACTGGTAAGTTCGATCCAATTGCAGCTGCAAATGGTTCTTCAATCGTAACAGCTTCACGTGCACCCGCTTGTCTTGCTGCGTCAATAACTGCACGTTGCTCAACTGAAGTTATTCCATAAGGTACACAAATCATGACGTTTGGTTTTTTCCATGATCCGCCAGCTACTTTCATAGCCTCTTTTAAATAATACTGAATCATAGCAGTTGTGATATCAAAATCTGCAATAACCCCATCCTTCATCGGACGAATTGCAACAATCGAACCTGGTGTTCGACCTATCATATTTCTAGCATCTTTACCAACAGCGACGATATCGCCATTATTCGTATTTTTAGCTACTACTGAAGGTTCGCGTAAAACGATCCCTTTTCCTTTAATAAATACCAAAGTATTTGCTGTGCCAAGGTCAATCCCGACATCTTTTGCTCCAAATCCAAACACGTAATTTTCTTCCTTTCTATCCTTAGCCAGTTGTTCTCAGCTTACTTGAAATCATAACTTTCATTATAACGGATAAATGAAGAAAATTATAGTGTCACATGTACCCCTTTTCTTTTAAGCTAATGAATTGATGGTCACCAATGATTACATGGTCCAATAATTCGATTCCCATAATTTTACCAGCTTCTTGTAATCTTTTCGTCACTTCAATGTCTTCGGGAGATGGTGAAGGATTGCCTGAAGGGTGATTATGAGCACATATGATGGAGGCAGCTGAACGTTTTACCGCTTCTCTAAAAATTTCTCGTGGATGAACAATACTGGCATTTAAACTGCCGATAAAAATAGTTTGTCTATGCAAAACTTGATTTTTCACGTTCATGAAAAGAACAACAAAATTTTCTTGTTTTAACGATGTCATGTCTGCCATTAAAAAAGTAGCCGCATCCTTAGGTGAACGTACTGTAAATTTCCCGTCCGTTTTTTGCTGAGCTAAACGTCTTCCTAACTCAATCGCCGCTAATAATTGCACCCCTTTTGCTTCTCCAATCCCTTTAACTGCAGTCATCTCTTCAATCGTCGCAGTTTTTAGTTCATGAAGTTGTTCAAAATAGGTTAAAACACGGTTTGCTAAATGAAGAACGGATTCTTGCTTCGTACCCGTTCTTAAAAGAATCGCGATTAATTCTTGATTAGATAAACTTTCGGCACCTTGCCTAATTAGACGTTCTCGTGGTCGATCAGCTTCATGTACATCTCGAATCATTAATGTCGGGAAGATTTCAGTTGTCATGATTCAACCTCGTCACCAAAGGAAAGTAATCCTAGAGACTGTAGCTCTTTAAAAAGTTTGCCAATTGGTAATCCCACAACATTATGATAATCCCCTACAATCTTTTCTACAAAAAAACCTCCAGCACCTTGGATGCCATAGCCTCCTGCCTTATCTGCCCCTTCACCGCTTTCCACATAACATTTAATCCACTCTTCCGTTAATGGGTAAAATTGAACATTCGTTTGTTCAAAGAATGTATGACATTTTCCCGAATAAAAAATCGAAACACCTGTATATACTGTGTGAATATTTCCAGATAACCTTTTTAAATATTGAGTGGCCACTTTATTATCGATTGGTTTATATAAAGGGTCTTCATTCAAAAAAACGATCGTATCTGCGCTTATAACAATGGCATCTTGATATTTTTCAGCAATCGGTAAACCTTTAGCCATCGCCGTATTACACACTTTTTCTCCAGGTGTCGCTCCAAGTATATTGGATTCATCAACCTCAATAGTTTTCACTTTAAAAGGTACTTCTAATAATGATAGTAATTCAAATCTTCTGGGTGAAGCACTTGCTAATATGAGTGGTTTTTTAGTCGTTAATTTGATATCAAACATCTCCTTTTTGACATCATACAAAATCACACAGGAAATGAAAATTAATCGCAAAGGGAGATAACTTAAAAACCACGGTATTTTAGGTATTAAAATTCAATTTTGAGACATTCATTTTGTGTTCCGTAATGTGATAAGAGCTGTGCACGAACAACGTTGATTTCCTTTGAAAGCGTAGATATTGCTGCAATATTCGACTTCCAGTCTTCAGGAATCTTAACGCTTGCCTCTACCCCTTCAAAATAAAATTTTGCACGATCTGTTTCGCTAAGCAAAAGAGGTATATTTTTTAGATGATCTTCCGTACAACCAGATGCTGATAATTGAAATGGCTTAACAAAAGAATCTTTGCTTTCCGCATTTTTCACTTCAGCTTCTACAACACTTACGGCTGACCATACATAATATTTATCCTCTGCTAAAATAACAGCTGAAGATGCTAAAGAAGGATTCGTCTGCATCAAGTTTGCCGCTGCTTCAGCCGTTGAAAAAACACCATACTGTTTTGCGAAAAAGGGGAATACTGTTTTATCATCCGTTGGTGCAACAACAGGTTCTACTTCTTCTTTTTCTTCTACAGGCGTCACTAATTCTGGTGTATCCACCTTTCGAATATCTTGCCACTGAATTAAAAGTGCAAACAAACCGATGGATACAGCTCCAATTAAAAAACCGTGGAGAAGTGCTAGTGTGTAAGAAAACTTTGAAAATGTTCTAGAAATCCGCATATGGTCACCTCATTTTTCTCCACCCTATCACGTCGCACATAAAAAAAGACGAGACTCATGTCGTCTCGTCAAAAAAAGTTTTCGTCTTATATAAACAAATTTGTATACCATTCGAGTATGATATCTCCATAAAAATAAACTATCAGTGACGCTGCTGCAATAGAAGGTCCAAAAGGTACTGGCGTTTTCTTATCCGCATTTTTTATTTTCAATTCAATAAATCCAGCAATCATCCCAATAAAAGCAGCCACAAATAAGGTCAGTAAGGTTGGAATCATACCGAGCACCCAGCCAATCACAAAGAACAGTTTTATGTCTCCTCCACCCATACCACCTTTCGACAAAATGGCAATTAATAATAAAATACCAAATCCTATAAAGGCACCAACTACACTTTCCCACCATGGATTGAGTGGCGATAGTATTCTTGAAAGGATTAATAGAACGCCGAAGAAAATTAATATCTTATCAGGAATTAACATATAAGCTAAATCTGAAACTGTGATGATAACTAACATGGAAATGAAAAGGAGAGCAACGATTAGTTCTTTAGAGAATCCTAGTTCGAGGTAGGCAATGGAAAATAGAATTCCCGTACTTAATTCCATCACCGGGTAGATCCATTGAATTTTTTGTCCACAACTACGACATTTCCCCTTTAGAAAAATATAAGAAAATACGGGAACCAAATCTAAAATTGTTAATCTCCTTTTACAATTTGAACATGTTGAAGGAGGACTAACAATTGATTGTTTTTTTGGAATCCTTAGACCAACTACATTAAAAAAGGAACCAAAGATTATCCCATATAAGAAAAAGAATATGGAAATTGTGATTGTCATAAAAAACCTCAATTCATTAATAGGAAGGGATTCGTAAAACTTCTCCGACAAATACGGTATTCACTTTTTTATTATTCGCTTTCATGATGATGGTTTCGCCATTTCGATTGCCGTAATAATCCATTGAAATTGAAAATAAGGTTTCCCCATTTTTAACAACATGACTTTTTTCAGCAGGTTGTTCTGTGATCTCGGAAGGAGGTTCTAAAACTACTTCCTGTTCAGTTATCTCGGAAACACTTTGTTCACTTGAAGAATTGCTACTACTATTTACGGAATCTAGAGTTTCATCTACTTCTGTAACATCTTGTAATGGATTAATTTTCTCCGCTTCTTCTGAAGATGTTGGATTATCCACCTTTATCGGTAAATTGATGTCAGGAGCGTAATAGGTCACTAGTTGAATGGAATAGTTAAATAAATCTTCCATTGGACCTACTCTCTCTTCTCCTTCACTAAATCCTGTAAACGCAAATGTTTCAATGGTATAAATTCGATTTAGCTTTTCCATTTCTTCTAGAAACAGCAACATACTCTCATAATCTTTCGATTGAATTTCAAGCTCAACAACAATTGTTTTTAAATCAGGAGGAGCTGGAACAGGTTGCGTTTGTTGAACTGTGTCATCGCTACTACTAACCAATTCTGTATCTGTTTCAGATGGTGAAACATCTTCATTTTCAACATTAGTGAATTGTTCATTTATCAAGCCATCATACTGAAAGACAATTGAGTCTAATAATGTGTCAGAGGCTAAAGCCGATTTTTCCAAGTCTAATATAATCGATTCTTCTTCTCTAGTAATCGGAACTTTTTGGGTTAAAAGGGCAATTTCACTCTCTGAAATGGAAACAGCTTCTTCATTCACTGGTTCACTAACTTCAGTTTTTAGACTTTGTGTTTTTAATAGCTCGATACGATCATTTGCTGGTCTTACTAATGAAAAATAAAATAAAACACCTAAAATAAATAATGCACTAAACACACCAATGATCACTTGCCAATGTTTTCGTTCAAATACAATCATGGAGACCCCTCCTGTTCGGAATCAAGGTCTTTCAATGCAGCTTGATTTAACAGAATTGAATACACTGCAATGGTCCTAGGTTGAACAAATGTTTCTTCATTAACAGCATTTTCTTGGGCGAGCGTATCTTTAATAACAGATAAAATTCTCGCTTCATTTATAAATGGGGATTGTTGAATTGAAGTTAAATAGAAAGCTGCTTCAGCATGACTATCAAATTGAACCTCTAACTCAATTGAATCATCACTATATACATAAGAGGTGAAATACCCACGAACTGGTAGTTTTTTTGATAACTCTACTAGTATTGCAAGTTTAGAATACGGCTGAGTTGATGCCCATTCTACTGCGGATTCATAACGATCAAATTCAATCACCATAGGGTCATCTTCCGTTGCAACTGGAATTGAAACTTGTGATGCAATTAAATTCTCTAAGTTCTCAACTTGTTGTTGTTTTTCATGATAAATCGACCATAACCAGGCAAATAAACACAATAGAAGAATCACTAAAAAAACCGAGATAAATAGCCATTCTTTCGGTCTAGTTTTAGTTTGTATGAGATTGATATCGACATGTCGCATATGTAATACCCCTTTTACTTCCAAGAAAGGCCAACTAATTCT
>JAHIWI010000371.1 GCA_018816185.1 Bacillota bacterium | reverse complement strand
TACTGGTATTAAGAATACATAAACCTTGCCAGGTCCTGCCGAAGCTACTAATGTTTTGAAGACCATTTCAACTGGTTGTCCGATTTTGTTAGCAACTGAAACGCCATCTATTTGACCATCTACTACGTTGTATTCATGCAGCGAATACGGAACTGATAGTTGATCTAACAGTCGGATAGCATTTGTTTTTGTTGTTTTATTAGCTTTCGCCAATCTCTATTCAACTCCTAAGCAATACGGTAAAAGCTTGGTTGCTGGATTTGGAATCCTTGTTGCTTCATTTGAACATGAAATGAGTATTTCGAAATCGCCTCTTCAAACAAACGAAGTTGTTTATGTTTTTGTTGTTCAACTAACGTATTATGTGGTTCTTGAAAATCAATTTGCATCGATTTATTTGTTGCTTCATATTGAATTTCTGTTTGTCTTTGTGCTTCGAATTCGATTTGAGACTCTGCAATTTCATTTAAATCTACCTGCGCTTGAGCTTCTTGAATTCGAGTTGATGCACTTGCCGCTAAACGTAAATCTTCCACTGAAGGTTCTGCAGAAGCTAGAGCAGCTCGTTTCACATGCTCTAATAGTTCAATTGTTTCCTCTAGAGTGGAACCCGAGATTGCTTGAATTGGCGCGTTACCAAAGGCTAGTGTATGTTTCGGTTGTTGTTCAATTTCTTGATACACACGAACAGCATCAGCTACTTCTTCTGTATCACCGTCTAATTCCAACTTCCCTAATAATAAATCTTCTAGTTCTGATAATGTTGGTGTTTTAGACTGATAAAAATCCGCCTGTTTTTTATAGGTATCACTAACTTCACGGCGTAGATTCAACTTTTTTCTATGATCATTTACAACATCTCGATCCATAAAACTAGAGCCTATGGTTGCGCTTAAATTCATGCAATTCACCCCGTTTCCACTGTTATATTATGGGTTAGTATACCACCATTGTCAGACTTCTTAAACATTCTTAAGTCCTTAGTCAAAAAGTGACATACCAGAGTCTTTATACCTAATTAAGAAAAATAAAAGTTAACTTTTTTAATCATTCTTTTGCATTAACTTCTTTAAGGCTTCCGCCATCGCTGTATTTTCAGGCTCATCCTGTTGTTTTAAATACTTTTGTACATCACGTTTATTAGCTTTTGCACCGCCAGAAGATTCACGACGTTTTTCAAAAGCTGAGAGCTTTTCGCGGTGTCCGCATTTACAAACAAATAGTTTTCCTTCGCCTTCGCCACGCATTTCGAGGCGTTTATGACAAACCGGGCATCGTGCATTTGTTTGAACAGCTACTTGTTTTTTATAGCCACAAGAACGATCTTGGCAAACAAGCATTTTCCCACGTTTTCCATTCACTTCTAATAAATTCTTCCCGCATTCTGGACACGTTTTGCCAGTAACATTATCATGTTTAAACTTTTGATCGCTTTGTTTAATTTGACCGACTACCGTTTTGGAAAATGTAATCATATCTTTTACGAACACATCTTTCTTTAATGTTCCTTTTGCAATTTTCGTCAATCGCTGTTCCCATTCACCAGTTAGTGAAGGTGATTTTAAGTCTTCAGGAACCAGTTGCAATAATTGTTTACCTTTTGAAGTGGTAAAGATATCTTTGCCTTTTTTCTCAATCACAAAAGAATTAAATAGCTTCTCAATGATATCAGCACGCGTTGCAACGGTTCCTAATCCACCCGTTTC
Organism: Bacillota bacterium; assembly: GCA_018816185.1. Classification (GTDB taxonomy): domain Bacteria; phylum Bacillota; class Bacilli; order Bacillales_A; family Planococcaceae; genus Paenisporosarcina. The sequence goes on along the minus strand of JAHIWI010000371.1, from coordinate 465 downwards.
ACCAATAGCTTGAATGATTTCTTTTGACTCGCCTGACATAAACGCAGTCGGATTTTCCATCGCCGCTAACAATGTTCCTTCATTGAATCGAGCAGGGGGTTTTGTATCTCCTTGCGTCATCGTAATCGCACGAATCTCAATTGAATCACCTTTTTGAACAGGAGGTAATGTGCTTTCAACTTCTTCTTCATCTTCCTGTTGATACACCCGCTTCCAACCTTCTTCTCGTACGGTTTTCCCCTTTGCCGTGAATTTTTCACCATTCACTTCTAATGTAATGACAGTTTGGTCATAGCTGAATGGACCAAGAAAAACAGCTAAAAAGCGTTTTACGATTAAATCGTACAATTTGCGTTCTTTGTCCGATAAGTTTTGAAGAACAGGTGTCACTTCAGTTGGGATAATCGCATGATGATCACTTACACGTGCATCATCTATCACTCCTTTTTGCGGAGCAATTTGAGG